>CAZKMM010000101.1:7543-9801 GCA_964553915.1 uncultured bacterium | reverse complement strand
TTTAAAGCGCCCGCCATTCCTCCGGACGGAGAATCTCCGGATGGCTGAGGGCATAATCTATCATTTCTAAAAGTTTTTCTTTATCCTGAGGAAGAGTGCCTTTGAGGGGAAGATAATTTGAAGCGTGATTGCTCCGGAAAAGAGAATCCTTTACCTCCAATTCCTCTATTAACCAGCGAAGCTCCTGGAGAAAATCAAATTTGTCCAGGAATTGAAAATCCTCTCCCATTGCCCGGGCATAAGTTTTCTCAAAAGGTCCCAGCATTAGAGTAAGGGCAGAAATATATCTGGGGTTAATCTGGTTCAAAAGTCGGGCAGTGAGCCGGGCGTGCTTTTCGCTCCCTTTCTTTCCTGCCAGACCAAGAATTACCGTGACCGATATAGTCATCCCTGCCCGGTGAGCCTTTTCACAGCCGATAATCATATCCTGGGTGCTCGCCTGCTTTTTTACCTTTTTTAAAACCTCATCATCTCCGCTTTCCACTCCATAGTAAATCAGGGAGAGTCCTGCCTGACGAATCTGGCGAAGTTCCTCTTCGCTCTTTTCTAAGAGATTGCCGGGATTGGCATAGCTGGAAACCCGCTCCAAGCCGGGAAAAAGCTCAAAGCAGGCATTGATAATTTTGAGCAGGTCAAAAGTGGGCACCACCAGAGCATCACCATCTGCCAGAAAGATTCTCCGCACTCCCCTCATCCGCTGGGCGCACCATTCAAGGTCTGCCAGCACTTCCTCCACCGGGCGAATCTGGAATTTTTTGGTCTTATACATATAGCAGAATTTGCAGGTATTGGCAGAACAACCATAGGTTGCCTGAATAATAAGAGATTCTGCTTCACTGGGCGGGCGAAATACTGGCCAGTTGTATTCCATTTGCCTTTTTAAAATAATCAATCAGGCTAATTTTTCAAGCGGTTTTGAGGCGGTTTTTAAAAACCAGAGGATATCTTTCTTTGATTGATTTTCCCCCCTGCCTGTGTTAAAAAAATCTAGATGTTTGAGCTGATAATTAAAGTGCCTGCCCGAATCAATATCCTGGGCAATCCCAGTGATGCCAATGAAGGCGAGCATCAAACCATCAGCTGTGCCATCAATATCTGGGCTGAAGCAAGAATTGAGCAGAGCGAGAAGTTTATCTTTGCCCAAAAAGAGCCGGGGAGGGAAGAGCCCCGCTCCCAGCTGGAGCTGGAGGTATCAAAATTAGAGCAATTCAGCTATGGAGGAGATTTTGACCTGCTCCTGGCAGGGTTTAAGACTATGCTCAAATACTCTCCAGAGCTTAAAGAAAAAATCAAAGCCCGGGCAATGAAATTCTCCTATACCACCGAGGTTCCCCGGCAGAGCGGGCTGGGAGGCTCCACCCTGATGGTTCACTTAATCCTTCTCGGGCTGGTCAATTTTTATCGGCTGGATAAAAAGAAATATAATTTTTATTTTCTGGCAGAGCTGGCTCAGCGGGTCGAGGAAAAGGAGCTGGGAATCACCTGCGGGTTCTCTGACCGCTATGTCCCGCTTCTGGGGGATATTGCCTACATAGACTATCGGGGAAAGCTGTTTCATCTTCCCATTAAACAGGAGCCATATTGCACCTATGAGAAGCTGGGAGCTTATACTGAGCATCCTCCTTTAGTGGTGGTTTTTTCCGGGCTGGAGCACAGCTCCGCAGATGTGCACGGAAGAATGCGGGCAAAATATCTTGAAGAATACAAAGAATTTCAAGGGGATTATGAAAAAGCTCCTTTTATGGTTCGGCAGATGAAGTTAATTGGCGATACCGCCTGGAAGGGAAAAATTGCTCTTTTAGAATCTGACTGGGAAAGATTCGGAGAATTGATGAATGAGAACCATAAGCTGGTCAATGAGATGATGCTATACTGCGGGTTTGAGCAGGGAGCAGGTTCGGTTAACAATCAGCTGATTGAGCTCGGACGGAATCTGGGAGCCTTGGGAGCCAAGCTCACCGGTGCTGGTGGGGGCGGGTCTGTATTCTTTCTGGTGGAGCCGGGCAGGGAGGAAGAATTTGCCAGAGAAATGAAAAAAGAGCTGGAAAAACTGAAGCTGGAAAAGGCACAAATCTGGGTGCCAAGCATTGCCCGTCAGGGAGCAGTGGTGCTGAGCCGATGAAAAAATCTTCCCAGCTTCAAGCGGTGATTCTCTCTGCGGGAAAGGGGAAAAGGCTCCATCCCATCACTTTAAATCATTCAAAGGCAATGACCCCGATTCTCGGGGTGCCGATTATCCAGCGGATTATCTCGGTGCT
>CAZKMM010000101.1:0-7443 GCA_964553915.1 uncultured bacterium | reverse complement strand
TGTGCAGTCCTTACTTTGAGCAGATTTAAGCCCAAAGATTTAAACAAATCCGCCGGAGTCCGGCTTCAAGGAGATGAAATTATTGACTTAAAAGAAAAGCCTGGAGAAAATTCCGGTCCCTGGGATGCGATCAGTAAATTTCTTTTTGTCCTGGATAAAAAGGTTTTAGATTTTCTGGAGCAGGTGCCGGAATCCGAGCGGGGAGAGCGGGAAATTCAAACCGCAATTAAAATGATGATTGACCAGCTGGGGAAAGAAAAAAAGCCCCGGGGAGTTTTTGTCTCCCGCTATCTTCACCTCACCTCTGCCCAAGACCTGATTGAAATCCACAACCACTACCTTGCCAATCATAAGCCTTATTCGGTGCATCCAGAGGCAGAGCTGGAAGAGGGAGTAAAGCTGATTGAACCGGTGATGATAGAAAAAGGAGTGGTGATTAAGAAAGGCTCCTGCATTGGTCCTTTTGTTTACATTGGAGCTGGCTCCCTGCTGGAGGAAGAGGTCCGCCTGGAGCAGGTGGTGGTTTATCCTAATTCTTATCTGCCCCGGGGCACGGTCAAAAAGAACCAGGTAATTATTTCGGAGAATTCCTCCTGATGTTCTGCTCAAAACAGCCGGAGCTGGGGCTCTTTGCTCTGGCAGATTTCTTTTAACTGAGGATACCGCTCCAGAAGGGTTTGAGGAACTTTTTTGACTTCTTTTTTGAAAAAGAAGCGAAGCTGAAGCGCATTTGCCAGCCCTTTTCCCTGAAAATGATTATTGGCAATAACAAACAACTGCTCGCAGTTTGCTCTGAGCCTTTCTATCCGCTCCTTCCAGCTCAAAAGCTCCTGGTGGGAATACAAATAATCATACCGCTCCCAGCTCTCTGCTTCTTGCTCAAACCATTTTTCTTTATTTCTTCCGTGCAGGCGGATATAACCGAGCCTGCTGGTGGCGATTTCTGTGGGAGGAAGCGAGCCGGAAAAAATTGGCTGGTCAATATTGGCAAAACCAATCTGGTTTTCTTTCAGCCATTCCAGAAACCAGCTCTTTTTCCAGGAAAGATGCCGAACCTCCACCACCAGAGGATATTGCGAGAAATCCTTCACCAGCTTTTTTAGTCTTTCAAAATTTTCTTTGCTTTCCCGGAAAGACCAGGGAAATTGAATTAAAATGCAGGAAAGCCTCCCTGCCTGAAAAACCGGCTCCAGCCCTTTTTGAAAAATTTTTACCTCCTCCTGACTCCAGTCTCCCTGCTGGTGGGTAAATCTCTGCCAGAGCTTGGCGGTGAATTGAAAATCTGGCTGGTTTTGAATCAGCCTGAGCCACTGCCGGGCAGAATTTTCCTTTACCGGGGCATAAAAACTGGAATTTATCTCCACCGCATCCACCAGCTGAGAAATCAGCTCCAGGGGATGGAATCCTCTGGGCTTGGGATAAACAATTCCCTCCCAGTCCGGATATGCCCAGCCAGAAATCCCGAAATAAATCTTTCCGCTCACCACAAAAGAGCTTAAGCCAATCCTGATTTTGGGGCAAGGTTATTTTTCTTCTATGAATTCTTTTAGCACTTTTAAGAATTGCTCTGGAGTGTTCTGCATTGGAGTATGTCCGCCCTGAGGAATGATTTTCAGCTCCGCTTTGGGGATTTTCTTTTTGAATTTATAAGCATTTTTCACAGATAAAGTCCGGTCATTATCTCCCCAGATAATCAGGGTGGAAGCCTGAATCTGTTTTAAATGACCATCAAGCAGGTCTCTGGTCAGGTTTAAAATTGAGCGTCTCATTGCCCTTGAGGAGCAGGCTCTCAGCTCAGAATCATACCTTGCCTGAGCGAGGAGTGCCCGGTTTTGCTCGCTTTCCGGGAGTCTGGAAAGGGCTTTTTCACTTCTCGGAGAAATCAGCTCCACCAGATAAACCATCTGCTTCGGAGGAGTTAAAGCCACCAGCCCTGCCATCAGCTCCAGCAGGGGCATTCTTAAACCCGCAGAATCCACCAGAACCAGCTTTTCCACCTTTTCCGGATGGCGAACCGCAAGCCAGCCGGCAACTGCTCCGCCCATAGAATTCCCCACCACCACTGCTTTTTCAATTCCCAGCTGGTCAAGAAATCGGGCAAGAAAATCCGCATACCAGAGGATAAGATGTTTTTGCTTCCGGGGTGGGCAGGCACTTTTGCCATAGCCGGGAAGGTCCGGAACCAGAACCCGGTATTCCCTGCTCAGAGGTCCAAAAACATCCTTCCAGTTAAAAATATTTCCGCTGAAGCCGTGAATTAAAAGAATTGCCTCTCCCTTCCCCTCATCCAGATAAACTATTTTTATCCCATCAATTCCCAGGCTCTGCTCTGGAGCATAATATCTAAAATCCGGTAAATCCCTGCCCAGAAAAACAAAAGGAAGAAGGATAAAAAGAGCAAAGAGAAAAGCTTTGGCTTTTTTGCTCATTGCTTGTTCCCCTCAGCTAAATTATGACAGAAAGATAAATCCCTTCCTTCCATAAAAGCCTCCAGGACGCAGTTAAATTCCCTGGGCTTGCTCATCATTGGAGTATGCCCGCCCTTCTTTACCACATAAAGCTGGCTCTGAGGGATATGCTCAGTAAAGACATAAGCGGTTTTAAAAGGAACGGTTGGGTCATTATCTCCCCAGATAATCAGGGTGGGTGCCTGAATCTGCTTGAGCTGGTCAGTCAGGTCAATTGCTATAGTTTGTTTGATGGATTTTTCCAGGGCTTTCAAATAAGGAAGCTCCTCAGGGGTATTTTTATAAGATGCAGAAAATTCTGCCCGGGCTTTTTGTTTGGGGTTATCCCCCGGATACTGCCGGTGGCTGGTTACTCCCAGCATTTTTATTGCAGAAGGAGAAGCCAAATCCACCACTCCCACCAGCGGGCTCTTCACCTTTACCCCGGCAGAATCGCTTAAAACCAGCTTCTCCACTCGCTCCGGATAATAAATCGCCAGATAAGTGGCAATGGCTCCGCCCATAGAATTTCCCACCACCACTGCTTGATTCATCCCCACATAATCCATCAGCTCCACCACCACCCGGGCAAAGCTGGGAATGGAATAATCAAAATCCTCGGGCTTTTCGCTCTTTCCGTGCCCGGGATGGTCCAAAACCAAAATATGATACCGGTCTTTAAAATATTCAAACTGGTCCCACCAGTTAAGGGCATTACCGCTCCAGCCGTGAACAAAAACAATGTTTTGGGGATTGTCTTCTCCTGCTTCCAGGTAGCAGATTTTAATTCCCTCTATCTCTGCGTATTTTTCTGGAGCGTAATAATCTGGCGGATTCCATACCTGAGTCGGTTTATGAAGGCTGGCACAGCTGGAAAGAAGCGCAAAAACCAAGAGCCCAAGAAATAAATTCTTCTGTTTCATTTTGACTCCTGATCTGGTTTTTCAGGGATTTTATCAAAAAAATTTGACCGGATAAAGGAAAATTTATAAAATAATAAGGCTGATGCGGAAGATACTCTGGACAATTTTCTTATTTTCAATCAGTCTGTCAGGTTTTACCCGAGAAAAAGTCATCATTGATACTGACCCGGCAATTGGATACTTCCTCCGGGATGTGGATGACGGCCTGGCTCTGGCAATTGCTCTTAACTCTCCGGAGCTGGAGATTATTGGAATAACCACCATCTACGGAAATCATACTCAGGCAAAAACCTATAAAAAGGCGCTGGAGATATTAAAAGAAGCAAAAAGCCAGGTGCCGATTTACCGGGGAGCCAAAAAGCCCGGTGATTTTTCACTTACTCCTGCCAGCAGGTTCATCAAATCCACGGTCCTCGCCCATCCAGGAGAAATTACCATCATTGCCATTGGTCCTCTTACCAATCTTGCTTCCGCAATTAAATCCGAGCCAGAACTGGGGAAAAACCTCAAATCCGTGATTTCTATGGGCGGGGCTCTTCAGGCGAAATTTCTTGGTCTTCCTCCCGGTGCTTTTGACCTGAACTGGGGCTCAGATGTGAAGGCAGTCCAGCTGGTGGTAAATTCTGTGCCCAACTTTGTGATGATTAGCACGGACCTGTGCCTGAAGGTAGTTTTTACCAAAGAGAAATATCAAAAGCTAAAAGCCTCTGCTCCATTTCTCAGAGATTATCTTGCCCGGGAAATCAAGTCCTGGCTGGCTTTTAACCGAATGATTTTTCAAACCGAGCAGGGAAGAGGCTTCTTTCCCTGGGATACTTTAGCAGTGATTTACCTGCTGGAGCCAGAAGTCTTTTCCCCCAATCCTATCCAGATTGAGATTAAGCCCAGAAAAATCCAGGGGGTGAAAATCACCACAGGAAAAGGAACCCAAATCAATGCCCCGCTGGAGCTGAACCAAACCCGCTTCTGGGAGATTTTCTTTGAAAGAATCTAGTCTGCTTTATTCAACCGGTGATAGATTTTTCGCATTCTGCGGTAAATCTCTAAATAGGTTTTAAAGAGCTGGTCATATAATTTTTGGTTTTTTGGATTGGGCTGATAGATTTTCTTATATTTCACCAAATCCGGGATTTGCTCAAAATTGATATAACCAAGAGCCACCCCGGCAATAAAACAGGCGCCCCGGGCATTGGATTGAAGCGGGTCTTTTACCTGCCGAATCTCCCGACCAAGCACATCCGCATATATCTGGCACCAGACATCAGACTGGGCGCCACCGCCAATCATATTCAGAGCCGGAATTCTTCTTCCCACAAACTTCTCCAGATAACCAAAAAGCCACCTGGAATTAAAAGCCACCCCTTCAAACACCGCCCGGATTAAATCCCCAACCGTATTATCCACTGAGAGATTATAAAACCCTCCCCGAAGCCGGTGGTCATCAATCGGACTTCGCTCGCCATTGAGCCAGGGAGTAAAAATCACCCCATTGCTTCCTGCTGGGGTCTTTTCCACCACCTCATCAAAAATTTTATAAACCTGTTCCGGCTTGGGTTTTTGAAACTCCGGCTTCTGGAAAAGGATATTATCTGCCAGAAATGCCAGGCATCCGCCCGCACTATCCTGCTCATTAGCAGAAAAATACCTTCCCGGAATACTGGAAGGCAGAGAGGCGATATTATGAAAAACATCGGTCTTTTTATAAGGAAGATGAGATAAAATCCAGGAGGAGGTGCCAATATAGATATGCGGTTCAAAATCCCGCACTGCCCCGGAGCCAACCGAGGCACTCTGCAGGTCTGCGGAGCCGGTGATCACTTTAACCTCCGGGCTCACCCCGATTTCCTCTGCAACAGATTTTTTTAACTGACCCAGAATGCTCACTGCCGGCTTCAGGGGAGGGAGCTTTTCCCGGTCAATTCCGATTCTTTTAATCAGAGCTTCATCATAATGGATATTATTTATATCTCTTATATCAGTGAGCCAGAAAAGCTGGATAGAATCATAGCTGGCAGAAAATTCTCCGCAGAGCCGGAGATTAAGATAATCCTTACTCTCCAGAAACATATAGGCTTTTTCATAAACCTCTGGCATCTCATATTTCCAGTAAAGGATATGGGCAATGTCATCCTTTCCGGAAAGAGAAGGAGCGCCCCCGGTTTTCGGCACCCAGCGGAGGATATTACTGATGCCATATCCCAAGAGATTTACCCTACCCCGCATCACTTTTTGAATATAGGATGCACCCCGGGAGTCCATCCAGGTAAGGGAAGGACAGATATGCTCTCCATTTTTATCAACTGCCACGGTGCTGGAAAAGGTGCTGGAGACACAGATGGCAACAATCTCATTTCTAAGCTGGGGATTTCTGCTTACCAGCTTTTTGCAGGTGCCAAGCAATGCCTGCCACCACTCCTCCGGGTCCTGCTCCGCACCTCCCCCGGGCAGAAAATGAACCGGGGTGGATTGAAACTCAAAATCCACCAGCTCACCATAAACACTCATAATCGTGGATTTCACCCCGGAGGTGCCGTGGTCAATGGCAAGGACATATTTCCTTTCTTCTGAACCGATAGAATTCATTTATACAGTTAATCTTCTCACCTGACCGCTCTCATCCACTTCTTCAATTACCAGCGGATAATCCGCTTCTCCCAGTTTATCTATTTTAAGTACTTCTTTGATCAGAATCAGAAAATCGCTTGGGTCAATACCAGCCTCTGGCGGAACCACTCCCTGAGCCTGATACTTACCTCTTTTAACCAAAACCGCACCCAGAGCCGCGGGAATGCCAGTGCCTTCTCCAAGCGCCTGGCTCTCGCTCGCCATAGAAAAGATGTATTTTCTCTCCCTGCCCTGCTTCTTCCCGCTCACCACCACCATCACACAGCCCTTTTGCGAGCCAAAATTGGTTTCTTTTAAAATTCGCTCCCGCTCCCGGATAATGTAAGCAAGGGCAAAATCATAGGGGGTAATTTTACAGCCCTTTACTTCAATTGACTCCTTGCTGGCAAGTCCCAGCCGGCAAAGTTCCATTATCAGCTCATAGTATTCATCAGGAAGGACGGTTCCTTTGTTGGTGACTCTTTTTAAGCCCCCAAGGAAGCGGGGAAGGGTGATGGTCTCTGGATGGGGATAGGGATAAACCCGGTGCCTTCCAATCTTGAAAAAGTCCACCTCTTCCCGAAGGGCTATTCCCTCCGGCTCAAAAAATTTCACCTGCTTAAACTCTCCCTCCAGAAACATCGGGATATCAATGCTCATACAATGAAGCCTGTGCCCGACCACTCCCTCACCTTCAAAAGGCTCTCCGCCGTGAGCGTGGTAAATATCTATGGCTTCGGTCTCATCCAGAAGATGGTCATAAGCGTATCGGGCAAGAAGGTTGGTCACTCCCGGAGAGGAGCCCATTCCCAGCAGGCAGATAATCCCGGCTTCTTTTGCCTGCTCATCCCATTCCAGAGCTTCCTCAGTAATATCAACATCATCGCAGATGTCAAGATAATTGACCCGGGCTTCAATCACTGCCTGAAGAATCGGCTTGAGAAATTTATAAAAAGGTCCCACACAATTAAGCACCAGGTCAGCCCCGGAGATGGCGGATTTGAGGCTCTGGGAGTCCAGAACATCCACTTTTTGAGCCACTGCTCCCTGGCTCAGCTCCTCTGCCAGGGTCTTTGCCTGCTCATAATTTATATCTCCAATTACCACTTCCTCAAATTCTTTTAATCCTACCAGGGTGCGAACCGCAACTCTCCCCACCGCACCACAGCCACCTAAAACTAAAACCCGACTCATTTTATCTTCCTCCTCAGAATTTCTCTTTGTTTGATTATATGATATTCCGCCAAATCTCTGCAAATATAAAGATGAAAAAAATATTATCTGGACCGAAATAAAATTTCCCCAGAATATACGAAAGAGGCAAGAGCTTTTGAATTATATAAATGTTGGATTAATAAGCTAAAACCAATTGAAATATCACTGGAATGATCAAAGGAAGGAAATATAAATAAATTTTTTCTGGCGCGGCTGGCAGGATTCGAACCTGCGACCTGCGGATTAGAAGTCCG
>CAZKMM010000100.1:0-9906 GCA_964553915.1 uncultured bacterium | reverse complement strand
ATGTCAAGATTTTTTAAAATTTTCTGAATAAAGGGTGGGGGTATGGGATGGTTTTGTTTTTTATTTATCTTCAGGCAAAAGAGCTTTTGTAAAATCATAATTCTTCACCAAATATTGTCATCTTAAATCCCTATTTTTGCGATTGTCTCTTTTAATTTGAAAGGCTAAAAATCTAATCGCAAATGCCCGGGGAGGTTTTTTAAGTGGCAGGTATGATTGACCAGCCAGACTTTCCAGCCGGCTTCGGTTTTTTCCAGAATATTATAACAGGCTAAATCCTGCTGAACCCTCCAGAAACCGCTCTCATCTGCGCCCAGGGCAGAAAGAACCACCAGCTTGCAGATTACCCGATGGCTTACCACCACCCCTTTTTCCTCCGGATGGTTTTGAGCAATCCGCTCCAGTGCCTCCATTGCTCTGGCTCGTGCCTGTGCCAGGCTCTCTCCACCTGGAAAGATAATTTTCTCCGGAGATTTTTCCCAGAGCTCAAATCCTTTTGGGTCAAGTTCTTTGACCTGTTCTATGCTCTTTCCCTGCCAGCTACCAAAATTAAGGTCAATCATTCCCGGCTCTATTTTCACTTCCAGGCTAAATTTTTCTGCCAGAGCCCGGGCCGTTTGCTTTGCCCGAAGAAGCGGAGAAGAATAAATAAATTGAATCTGCTCCTCCTTTAAATATTCTGCCAGAGCAACTGCTTCTTTTTTCCCCTGCTCGCTTAAAGGAATATCTATGGTTCCCCGAAAGATTTTTTCCTTATTCCATTCGGTCTCGCCGTGACGGGCAAGGTAAATAATGCTCATTTTTCTTCCTGAGAGGGTTTTTTCCAGCGAAGGAGCGGATGCCGGGCGGCTTTAACTTCATCCAGCCGTGCCACCGGGGTGCGGTGCGGTGCGGTTTTAACCAGCTCGGGATTTTCCTGAGCTTCTTTTTTAATTTCAATCAATGCCTGGACAAACCGGTCAATGGTTTTTTTGCTTTCGGTTTCGGTGGGTTCTATCATCAGGGCGCCCTTTACCACCAGCGGGAAATAAATGGTTGGGGGATGAAACCCGTGGTCCAGGAGTCTTTTGGCAATATCCATTGTTGAAACCTGATTGGGAAAGCCTTTATCTGAGAAGATGCATTCATGCATACAGTATTCCGGATAGGGGATATGATAGTGGTCTTTGAGCCGGGCACGGAGATAGTTGGCATTTAAAACCGCAAGCTGGCTTGCCCGCTTCAGACCCTCAGCTCCCATCCGAAGGATATAAGCATAAGCCTTTACCCAGACCAGAACATTCCCATACCAGCAGGTAAGCCGACCGATACTTCTGGGGTAATCGCATTTTAACCGGTAGCCATCTTTTTCTTTCACCACCCGGGGCACCGGAAGATAGGGTTCTAAAATCTTCTTCACCACCACCGGTCCTGAGCCAGGTCCCCCTCCGCCGTGAGGTGCGGAAAAGGTCTTGTGAAGGTTCAACTGCATTACATCCACTCCCATATCTCCGGGTCTGGCAATGCCCATAAAAGCATTGAGATTAGCCCCATCGCAGTAAACCAGCCCGCCTGCCTGATGAACCAGCTCAGAGATTTCTCCAATATGGCTCTCAAACAATCCCAGAGTATTGGGATTGGTGAGCATCAGGGCAGAGAGGTTCTCATCAAGATGGGGCTTGACCAGCTCCGGGGTAAGGATTCCCTGCTCGGTCTTTACCTCCACCACCTCAAAACCAGCCAGAGTGGCGCTTGCCGGGTTGGTGCCGTGAGCGGTATCCGGGATGAGCACTTTGGTTCTCTTTTCTCCCCGGTCCTCAAAATATGCCCGGACCAAAAGCATTCCGCACAGCTCTCCCTGGGCACCGGCGCAGGGCTGGAGGGTGCAGGCAGACATTCCGCAGATTTCTGAAAGGGCATCCTCCAGCTGGCGCCAGAGCTGTAAAATTCCCTGGCAGTGCTCTTCCGGGGTCTCAGGATGAAGCCCGGCAAATCCTTCCAGACCAGCAAGAAACTCATTGAGCTTGGGATTATATTTCATTGTGCAGGAGCCGAGCGGATAAAACCCCTGGTCCAGCCCAAAGTTCCAGCTGGAAAGTCGGGAGAAATGCCGAACCACCTCCAGCTCGCCCGGTTCCGGGAGCCGGGGAGGAGATTTTCTCAGCAGGTCTTCGGGAATAACCTGCTCTGGCTCAAGCTCTGGCTCCTCCTTTACTACCTGAAAGCCCTTTTGCCCGGGCAGAGATTTTTCAAAAATAAGCTCTTCTTCCCAGGGCATTGCGGAGCGTTTTTCCCAGGGCTTTTTCATTTTCTCCTCCGGGAAATCTCCTCCAGCTTTTTCACCAGAAGCTCAATATCAGATTTATCCACCAGCTCGGTTACCGCAACCAAAAGACAGTTTTCCAGCTCAGGAAAATGATGAGTCAAAGGCACGCCCGCGAGAATTCCATCTTTGATAAGCTCTCTTGTTGCCTCTTCTCCGCTTACCCCCAGCTCCACCACCAGCTCATTGAAATTGGCGCCGGAAAACTTTAGCCCCAACTCAGAGCTGGCTTCTATTTTCTTGCGCAAATACCATCCCCGTTCCAGATTCGCCTTTGCCAGCTTTTCCAATCCGTTCTTTCCTAAAAGAGAAAGATAAATCACTGCCTGAAGCGCCATCAAGCTGTGGTTGGTGCAGATGTTGGAGGTGGCTTTTGCCCTTCGGATGTGCTGTTCCCGGGTTGCCAGGGTGAGGACATAGCCCCTTCTCCCTTCCCGGTCTGTGGTTTCTCCCACCAGCCTTCCCGGCATTCTTCTTACCCAGTCCATTTTTGAGGCAAAAAATCCCAGCAGAGGTCCGCCAAAGCTGGGGCGGATGCCAAAGCTCTGGGCTTCTCCGCAGACAATCCCGGCGCCGAATTTACCCGGAGGCTCTAAAATTGCCAGGCTCAATGCCTCGCACACCACCACAATTAAAATCAGCTCTTTTTCCTGGCAGATTTTCTGGATTTCTGGCATTTGCTCCAGCACCCCAAAATAATTTGGGTGCTGAACCACCAGGCAGATTCCCTCCTGGCTCTTCAGCTTTTCCAGGTCCAGCTCTCCACTGGCACTAACAGGAATTAACTCTATGGGATGGTCTAAATGAGCGGTATAGGTGCGGATAATCCGCTGGTAGTGGGGGTGAAGGGCAGAGGAAAGCAGAATTTTCCCTCCCTCTTTTCCGGCAACCCGGAGCGCCATTAAAACCGCTTCTGCGCAGGCTTCTCCCCCATCATACATTGACGCATTGGCAACCTCCATTCCACTCAGCTCGCAAATCATTGTCTGGAACTCAAAAATTGCCTGCAGGGTGCCCTGAGATGCCTCAGGCTGATAAGGAGTATAAGCAGTGGAAAACTCACTCCTGCCCGCCAGATACTCCACCACCCTCGGAACATAATGATGATATACCCCGCCACCGGCAAAACACTTAACCCGACCGCAGGGAAGATTCTGCTCAGAAAGGGATTTTATCTCCTGCTCCACCTCTGGCTCTGGCTTTCCCTCCGGAAGATTGAGCCCGGCTTTGAGCCGGAACTTATCCGGAATCGCCCGAAACAGCTCTTCTAGAGAAGAAAGCCCGATAGCTGAGAGCATCTGGCGAATCTCATCTTCAGTATGAGGCGAGTAATATCCCATTTTTCAGCTCTTTTGATAAAAAGGCATTACTACCACCCGGGCTTTTTTATCCTTTCCCCTAATTTCCACCAAAAGCTCGGTGCCCGGCTGAGAATATTCCACCGCAACATAGCCCATAGCAATTGCCTGCTCCAGACAGGGGGTTTTGGTTCCGCTGGTGATTTTTCCAACTGGCTGAGAGTTCTTCTTGATGGGATACCCGGTCCGGGCAATACCCGGCTCGGTCATCATTATCCCCACCCGTTTTTTGGCTACTCCCAGGTTTTTCTGTCTTTCCAAAAAATCCTTTCCAATAAAATTCGGCTTCTGCCAGCCCACAATCCAATCCAAGCCCGCTTCCAGGGGTGTGGTATCTTCGTTTATATCCCTGCCCCAGAGGGGATATCCCATTTCCAGCCGGAGGGTATCACGGGCACCCAGCCCGCAGGGAATCAGCCCCAAATCCGCTCCTTTTTCCAGAAGAGCCTGCCAGAGCTGGGGAGCTTTTTCCGCAGGATAAAATATCTCAAACCCATCTTCCCCGGTATAACCGGTTCTGCTTACCATTGCCTCTTCTCCAAGAAGTATGCAGGAGCAGAATTCAAACCCGGCAAGTTTTTCCGCTGGCTCAGGATTAAGCCGGGAAAGAACCTGAGCAGAAACCGGACCCTGAAGGGCAAGCTGGGCATATTGCTCAGAGAGATTAAGAATCTGGGCATCATCTCCTGCCAGGTTCTGCACCAGCCATTTGTAATCCTTCTCGGTATTTACCGCATTTACGCAGAAAAAAACCTCATTTTCTTCCAGCAGATAAGCAATCACATCATCAATAATCCCGGCTTCATAGTTCAAAAAAGCTCCGTATTGAGCCTTTCCGGAGGAGATTCGGGCAAGGTCATTGGAAAAAACCCGCTGGGCAAAGCTCAGGGCATCCTTTCCCCTGACCAGAATTTCTCCCATATGGCTGGTATCAAACAGTCCAGCTTTTTCCCGAACCGCGAGGTGCTCCTGTTTGATGCTTGAAAAATATACCGGCATCTCCCAGCCAGCAAAATCTATCAGCCGAGCAGAGCCATATAAAGAAAAAATCGGACTGCGACGCAAACCTGCCATTTTCATCCACCGAACTTCTTTTTCATTATAAATAATTTTACCCTCACTTACAAAAGCGGATTTGATAAATCGGACCGGGTTGCGGATAATATCAGGATGACCCGTCCATTAAAAGCATTGATTCATCTGGAACGATTGAAAAAAAATTACCAGCACCTGAAAGAGCTGGTTGGCGAGGGAGTGGAACTTTTTCCGGTAATCAAAGCAAATGCTTATGGGCACGGTGCCTTCCAGTGCGCCCGGGCTTTAAAGGAGCTGGGAGTAAAAAGATTCTGTGTTGCCTCTTTAGAAGAGGCGCTGGAGCTGATTGAACAGGGAATAGATGCGGAATTTATCCTGTTAAGCGGAGTTTTTCCTGAAGAGGAACCAGCGGTGGTGCGGTTCGGTTTAATTCCCTGCCTGAGTGATTTAGAAACTGCCCGAAGATTAAACCAGGAGGCGCTCCGTCAGGGGAGAAAGGCAAGGGTTCATATTAAGCTGGATACTGGTATGGGCAGGCTGGGATTTCTACCGGAAGAAATCGGGAAGGTGGTGGAGGAGCTGGCGGAGATGAAGGGCTTGGAGCTGGAAGGAGTGTTGAGCCATCTTTCCCAGGCAGATTCCTCTTCCCAAGAAGCAGAAGAATACTCCCAAAAGCAAATTCAGGATTTCTCTTTGCTGGCAGAAGCGGTGAAGAAAAAAATTTCCGGGTTAAAATATTTTCACCTGGCAGGAAGCGCCGGACTGATTCGCTACCCCCGGGCTCGTTTTAATTCTGCCCGTCCGGGAATTTTTCTTTATGGTGCCAATCCCTTTTATCCGGAAACTT
Organism: uncultured bacterium; assembly: GCA_964553915.1. Classification (GTDB taxonomy): domain Bacteria; phylum RBG-13-61-14; class RBG-13-61-14; order RBG-13-61-14; family DRUE01; genus CAZKMM01. The sequence goes on along the minus strand of CAZKMM010000100.1, from coordinate 4,364 downwards.
CTCCGATTATGCCAGAGCCAGTAATGAGCCTGGTAAGCGAAGTTGCTTTAATTAAAACTCTTCCTGCTGGCTCAAAAATCTCTTACCGCGGAAAAACCACCCTGAAAAAAACCACCCGGGTGGCGGTGGTGCCGGTGGGATATGCGGATGGTCTGCCTCGTTCCATTCTCCCCGGTTTTGAATTCCTGGTTAATGGCAAGCCCGCTCCTCTGCTCGGAGTCGTGACAATGGACCTGATTATCTTAGACCTTTCCGCCTGCCCGCAGGCAAAGCCGGGAGATGAGGTTTTGCTCTACGGCAGAGAAAATCAGGCGGAGCTGAGAGTTGAAAAACTGGCTGACTCTGCCGGCACCATCTCCTATGAGCTGCTGGTCCGGGTGGGCAGAAGAGCCAAAAAGCAGTTTATAGATATAGATAGTGAGCCTTAAATTCTATTCTTCAATCAGGATGGCTTCCACCGGGCAGTTCTCTGCTGCTTCCCGAACGCAGTCTTCCTGGTCCTCGGGCACGGTATCTACCTTAACCGTGGCAGTATCATCGCCCATTTCAAAAATCTCCGGACAGGTATCCACGCAAAGCTCACAACCGGTACAAAGTTCTGCATCAATACTTACTTTCATCGCTTAACCTCCCTAAAATAATCAAATAAAATTAAATCAAATTTTAAGTAAAGTCAAGATTTTTTTCTAAAAACCATCTGCTCAAAAATTATTTCTTCCAGAAAGGATTTGATTCCCGGCTCGGACTTGGGTAAGATAAAAAAAATGGCAAGATGCCCTAACTGCGGAGCGGAGCTGGAGCCGGAGCAAAAGCTCTGCCCGGAATGTGGTGCCAGAATTCCAGAGCAGGAGAAAAAAAATTTTATCTACTGGCTTTTTCATCCCTTTTCGGTGCTTGGAATTCTTTTGGTCGTCTCTCTGGCACTGGTGCTGGTTCATTTCACAGGAAAAAAATCTCCTGCTTCCAGCACCGCGGAGCCGAAAAAAATCTCTCAGCTGCCAGCTACCAGCCCTCAAAAGCAAAAAGAAAAAATCCTCAAGCCGGCAGATAAAAAATATCTGGAAATTTTAGAATATGAGAAAAATTTAAGTTCCTTTAACCGCTTGCTTGACCGCCTGGCTCAGGAGCTGAGCCTGGAGCGAAAGAAAATCACGGTCCAGGAATGGCAGGAGCTGAGAGCCAAGCTGGAAGAGGAAAAGAAAAACCTGGCTCGCTTTTCTGCCCCGCCCGGGATTGGTCCCTGCCATACCGCAATGAAAAATTGCCTGGAGCAATATCTCCGGGCAGTTAATGCTCTCTGGAACTATCAAAATACCGGAGAAAAAACTTCTCTGGGAACTTACCGTAAAAGCATCACCCAGGCTAAAAGCCAGAGAAATTACTGCCTGAACCTGCTTGAGCTGATTAAAAAACAGCTGGAGCCAAGCCTGAGCCGGGATAAAACCGAACTGGAAGAGATGGTCTTTGGCAAGCCGGTTTCTCTGCCCGAGCAAAAGCCAGAAAAAGAGCCAGAAATCAAAGAGGAAAAACCCCCGACAGAAATGGAAAAACCCAGCCCCCAAGAAGGCATAAGCCCAAAAGAAATCAAGCCTTCAACTGAGCCGGGAGAGAGCCCGCAAGAGCCCCCACAAGAACAAGAAAGCCCCGCTCCTGAGGAAGGCATCTCGCCCAGCGAAACACCGAGCCAGGGAGAAACTATCTTCCCGGAAACCGCTCCTCTACCTGAACAAAGCCCGGGTGCAACTGCCCAAGAACCACCACAGGTTGAATAGAACGGGTAATTTCAAGAGTTAAGTAAATAATTTTATCCGATTGCTTTTTATGCTAAATTTATTTATAATGAAAATTCGGTGTCCGCAGTGCGGGAAAGTGGTGGAGTGGGAGGGAAATCCCTTCAGACCGTTCTGCTCGGAGCGGTGCAGACTGATTGACCTGGGCAGGTGGCTGGAGGAGGAATATCGGATTCCCAGCGAGGATTCCTCTCTTCCCTCTGAGCCGGAAAAACCCCAAGAGAAAAATTCAAAATAATGAAAATTGCCTTTTTGAATTCCTGTAGGTATATCGGCGGGGCAGAACTCTGGCAGATTCGCTTTGCCCGCTGGCTTGCTTCTCAGGGAGAGGAAGTCAGGTTTTTCCTCCGTCCCGGGAAATTCTCTGAGCTGGTGAAAAAAGAAGGCTTTGAGCTCAGCGAAATTCCTATGCGCTTTGACCTGGACCTGGCGAGTATCTTCCATCTTTATCTTGGGCTTAAAAGATTTTCTCCTGAGGTGGTTTTGCTCAATGACCAGCGGGAGCTTCGGCTCGGGGCTCCAGCAGGCAGGCTCGCCCGAGTCCCGTTGATTATCCAGCGAAAGGGCTGGAGCTATCTTAAAGGCAGTTTTAGGGACCGGCTCTATTACCGGCTCGTAGATTATGTAATCTATATTACAGATGAAATAAAGCTCCTTTTTAAAACCCGGCTGGGAATGGAGGAGGAAAAGCTGGTTTATTTTCCCAATGGAATAAATCTGGAGGAGTTTTCCCCGGCTCATTCTTCTAATCTTCGCCAGAAAATCGGGGCGGAAAATGATGAGCTGGTTCTGGGGATGAGTGGAAGGCTGGTCAGGCAGAAAAGGCAGGAGGATTTAATCCGGGCAGGGAAGCTTCTTTTAGAACGAGGCTTTAAACTCCGGATTGCTCTGGCAGGAGAAGGAAAGCTGGAGCCGGAGCTAAAATCTCTGGCGGAAAAAATAGGCATTTCCTCTCAGGTGCATTTTTTAGGTTTTCTTAGCCGGGTTCAGGAATTTTTAGCCGGGATAGATATTTTTGTTTTCTGCTCCGAGCAGGAGGGGATGCCCAACTCGGTTTTAGAAGCAATGGCTATGGCAAAACCGATTGTTGTCGCGGATATTCCTGGTGTAAGGGAGTTGATAGAATCAGGCAGGGAGGGTCTGCTTTATCCTCCCGGAGAAGTGAACCTGCTGGCAGAAAAGATTGAGGCTATAATTAAAAACCCGGAGCTTGCCCGGGCTTTAGGAGAATCTGCCCGGAAAAAAGTAGAAAAGAAGTTTGATGAAAAAAGGCTGTTTTGCCAGCTCAGGAACTGGCTCTGGGACCAGCTGAAAAAAGGGAAATGAAGCCATATCCAGAGGGAGAGGAAATTAAAAGCCTGATTCTTTGCGGAAAATGGAAACAGGCAAGGGCTCGGCTGGAGAGCCTGGCACAAGGCGGGAGCGAGCCTGCGGTTTTAAATGACCTATCTTTGCTCCTGGCTCGGGAAGGTGAGCTGGAGCGGGCAGTGGAGCTTTCTCGCCGGGCAAAAGAGCAGGATGGGGAGGTCAGGATAAAAATCAATCATTTTTATCTTTCCCAGCTTTCCCGCCTGGATTTGAGCCGGGGAGAAAATGCCCAGGAGCGGGTTTTAGAGCTTCGCCGGGGTGATGATGAGCTCAAGCCCAGGCTAAGCATCATTATGCGCACCTATAACCGAAGCGATTTGATTGCAAAGGCAATTAAAAGTGTTTTGGCACAGGAATTTTCAGACTGGGAACTGGTGGTGGTCAATGACGGCGGAGACCGCGGAGTGGAAGAGGTTTTAAAAAAGCTGTGGGACAAAAGGATGGTTTATGCTTATGCCCGGCATTCAGGTCCTGCAGGAGCATTTAATGTTGGGCTTCGCCTGGCACGGGGAGAGCTGGTCGGATTTCTGGATGATGATGATATAGTTTATCCGGAGCATTTTGCCCGGCTGGTGAGGTATCTGGATGAGCATCCTTCCTGCCCTGCGGTTTATTCAGATATAAATCTGGTCTGGCTTGATGCTAAAGGTAATATAATCAAAAAGAAGCTTCACCGAGCAGGTAGCTGGCAGGAGACCAAACTCTGGAGAGGATTCTTCCTGATGAACCTTTTATCTCTGGTCATTCGCAGAACCTGTCTTGATAAGGTGGTGGGGTTTGTGGAGGGATTTAAAAACGCGGTGGACTGGCAATTTGCTCTGGAGCTGGCTCGCCATTTCTCTTTTGATTATCTTCCCGGAGCAGGAGGAGAGCTGAGATACTGGGAAAATAAATGGCAGGTGGGGAAAAAATCTGTCTTAGACCGAAACCTTCAGCGAAACCTGATTTTATATTTTTATGGAATAAGCCCTTTTTACAGTTTTGGTCTCACCAGAAAGCAGAGCAGGAAATTTATAAAAGCTCTTGGCTGGCTCTGGGAAAAAGAGCAGGAGTTGATAAAAGGTCTTGAGCTGAGAAAACTCTTTTCTGAGCCGGCTTATGCCTTATTTTACCAGCTGGGAAAAGAGCTGGAAAAAGAAGGGGAAAAAGAGCAGGCAAAATTTTGCTTTAAATCTGCCTTGAAACTGGCACCTTATGAAATTAAAA
>CAZKMM010000099.1:0-10003 GCA_964553915.1 uncultured bacterium | reverse complement strand
AGTCCTTCTTCAAGCTTCACCTCTGGCTTCCAGCCGAGCTTCTGGTTTGCCTGTGAATTGTCCAGACAACTGCGGAATTGCTCCCCGGGCTTGGGCGGTGCATATCTGGGTTTGAGGTTTTTTTCAGCCAGCCGGACGAGAATCTGATAAAGCTGATTTATGGCGGTCTCTTTGCCGGTGGAGATGTTAAAATCCCCCACCAGACCGGGTTTTAAAGCAAGGATATTTGCCCGAACCACATCTTTTACATAAACAAAATCCCGGGTTTGCTCTCCGCTTCCATTGATGATGGGAGTTTCTCCAGAAAGCAATTTCTGACAGAAAATCGCCACTACTCCGGCTTCTCCAAACGGGTCCTGACGGGGTCCGTAAACATTGCTGTAGCGAAGAGAAACATACTCCAGCCCGTGAACCTGATGATAGTAATAAAGATAAAGCTCCACTGATGCCTTTGCCACGCCGTAAGGAGATACTGGTCTGATGGGATGGTCTTCTGTTGCCGGGAATTCTTTCTGCTCGCCGTATAAAGCACCGCCAGTAGAAGCAAAAATAAACTTCTTTACCTGATATTTCCGGGAAAGCTCCAGAAGATTGAGCGAGCCAAGGATATTCACCCGGGCATCAAACACTGGCTCAGCAACGCTTCTTCTCACATCAATTTGAGCGGAATGATGGTTTACCAGCTCGGGCTGTTCTTTTTCAAAAATTTCTTCCAGAGCTTCTTGCTCACAGATATCCAGCTGATAGAATTTTGCTCCTTGGGGGATATTTTCTTTTTTTCCGTGGCTCAGGTCATCCACCACCACCACTTCCAGCCCCTCTTTCAGATAAGCCTCAGCAATGTGTGAGCCGATAAATCCAGCACCACCAGTTAATACCAGCTTCATTCCTTCCTCCTAAAGATATTTCTTCCAGCCCCGAGCCTTGATTTCTTCAACCAGTTTTTTCAGCTCTGCTTCCTGTTTTAAATCCATTACCAAAAGAATATCATTGGTTTCTATTACTGCCAGCCCCTCCACCCCGACCAGAGCCACCAGCTTGCGAGCCCGAACCAAATTCCCTCTACTGGCACGAAAAACCAGCTCAGTATTGCTCAGATTCTTTTCTCCCTCTCCACCGAGAAGCTGATACCAGGCATAATAACCACCAATATCGCTCCAGCCAAATTCTCCAGCTACCATTCCCACCTGTTTTGCTCGCTCCATTATTGCATAATCAAAAGAGATTTTTTGCAAGCGGGGAAATTCCTTTTTTAAAGAGGATTTATATCGGGAAGAAGGTAGTTGCGTCAATTTTTTTAAAACTCCTGCCATTTCCGGCTGGTATTTCTCGTATAATTCCCAGAGCAAGCCAGGAGTGACAATAAAAATTCCTGCATTCCAGAAAAAGCCCATTTTTAAATAGCGCCGGGCAAGAGAAAGCCCGGGCTTTTCCCGAAATCTCTTTACCCGATAGGCAGATTTATAACCAGTAATGACCTGTTCTGGCTGGATATATCCATATCCAGTGCTGGGAAAAGTGGGGGGAATGCCAATGGTGACAATTAGATTTTTTTCTTTTGCCAGCCTCCCTGCTCTTTTCAGCACCCGGCGGAATTCTGCGGGTTTTTTAATAAAATGGTCTGAGGGCAAAAAAGCCAGCACCGGCTCAGTGCTGAACTCATTTGCCCGCCGGGTGATTTCCACCAGCACCAGCCCGATACCCGGAGCGGTATCTCTTGGCTGGGGCTCCAAGATAAAATTTTTCTTTGGGATTTCGCTCAAGATTTTTTTAAGCGGAGAAAAAAGCTCTTTTGAAGTGGAAATAAAAATTTGCTCCGGGCTTGCCAGAGCCAGCACTCGCTCATAAGTCAGCCGAACCAGTGGCTTATCATCAATAAGATTTAAAAGCTGTTTCGGGCGGTTTTTTCTGCTTAAGGGCCAGAATCTGGTTCCCCTTCCCCCAGCCATAATCACGGGCAGAATCTTTACTCGGTCCATCAGCGGTCATACCCTCCATAAGTTTTTTGGAGAAATTCTAATTCTTCTTCCAGTTCTTTATAGGCGCAGGTTGCGAATTCCTCGGCAAAGGCTTTCAGGAGCTGTTTTTGTTTTTCAACCAGTTTTTCCCCTTCAGGATTCTTTTCTTCTTTCAGGTAAAAAAGCAAATGAGCCAGCTTATGGCAGATGACACAAATTGTGGTGGGCTCACTCTTTACTTCCGGAGAAAGAAAGATTCGGAACATCTTTTCATCCTTATAATAATCTATATCATCCATTATGGAACCAAGCACCCCTTTGATGTCTGTGGCTAAAACAAGCTCAATTTTTTGTCCGGAGATTTTTTTAGCAACTCTTTTTAATCTTTTCCACCTGATTTGTTCTCTTGGTTTTTCTTGCATTTTATGAACTGCCCGGAAAGCTACAAGTTAGTATATCGGCTCCAGAGGTTCTCCTGCCAGCACCAGCTCGGGATTGGTTTTCGTCAGAAGCCGGAATTTTTTTTCTCCAAGAAGTTTTTTTAACCGAGGAATTCCTTCCGACAAGATTTTTTCCAACTGCTTGGGAGAATGCGCATCAGTAGCGATCAGGTCGGGGAGATTTTTTTTTATAAAAAATTCTGCGGTTTTTTTCACCAGTTTGCCATAAATTCCCACCAGAGAGCCGAGATTTATCTGAGCATAAAGCCCCTGTTCCTTCAGTTCCTGAAGAGCGGTCTTGGGGCTCTTTAATACTTCTTCATTCCTTTCCGGATGAGCAACAATCAGACGAAGAAAAGGAATCAACCTTTTCAATTCTGGATTTTTAATATTAGGATTAAAAAAACTTATCCCCAGATATTTAGGCAAGAACAATACCGGCATTTCTACCAGAGTATAATAAGAATTATTGAGCCGAATTATCGGCCAGAGCCTTTCTGCCAGCTCAGAGAAACTCCCATCCAGATAATATTCAGCTCCGGGGAGAAGCTGAAGATTGATTCCCGCAGATTGAAAGCGATGGTTCCAGTCCGCAATCATTTCTTCCAGGTCTTCTTTCCTCACCATATAATCAGAATTTTCCCGAATATGAGGAGTCGCTACTATATGGGTAAAACCATAGCTCTGATAAAGCTCTGCCATCCGCAGGGTTTCTTCCTCGGTTTTTGCCCCATCATCCAGACCAGGAAGAATATGGCTATGAAGGTCGATCATTTTTCCAGAATCATTTTACACAAATAATAAGCTCCTGTCATCTGAATTAGATAATAAAAAACTTATTTAGTGGGCGAAAATTCCCAAAAGAAATTTCCTTTATTTTTGAGTTTGGCAAGAGCAGATTTTATGTTAAATTAAGATTAAAAAGCTATCTGGAGGGAAGAAATGCCTAATTCTAGAATCATCGGTGCTGGATTTTATGTTCCGCCCAGAGTTGTGACCAATGATGACCTTTCCAAAATGATGGATACCTCAGATGAGTGGATTCGGGAGCGAACCGGGATTAAGGAGCGAAGATTTGTGGAAGATGGAGTAGGTGCCAGCGACCTGGCGGTTGAAGCGAGCAAAAAAGCCCTGGAAATGGCAGGACTTGAGCCCAAAGACATAGACCTGATTGTTTTTGCTACTTTAAGCCCGGATTATTTTTTCCCGGGTCCCGGGGTAATGCTTCAGCACAAGCTCGGCTGTCGTCAGATTGGAGCAATAGATGTCCGGGCTCAGTGTTCCGGGTTTATTTATTCTCTGGCAATTGCTGACCAGTTTATCAAGACCGGTCAATATAAATATATTCTGGTAGTAGGCTCAGAGGTTCATTCTACTGGGCTGGATTTAACCACCCGGGGAAGGGATGTTGCGGTGCTTTTTGGAGATGGAGCCGGTGCTGTGATACTGGCTCCCTGCGAGGAAGGCAGAGGGGTGCTCAGCACTCATTTACATTCGAATGGGGAGCATTATGATAAGCTCTGGTGTCCGGCGCCAATGAGCTGTCGCAAGCCCCGGCTCAGTCACGAGATGCTGGAAGAGGGACTGCATTATCCCAAGATGGATGGTAAATTTATTTTTCGGATGGCAGTGGGGAAATTTGCCGAGGTGGTGATGGAGGCGCTGGAGGCAAATGGTTATAAGCCAGAGGATTTAGATTTGTTTATTCCTCACCAGGCTAATCTGCGGATTAGCTTAATGGCAGGTAAGAAGCTGGGGCTGAGTGAGGATAAAATTTTTAACAATATCCAGAGGTATGGGAATACTACCGCGGGTTCTATTCCGATCGCCATTGCAGAAGCCCTGGAGCAGGGAAAGATAAAGGAGGGCTCTCTGGTCTGCCTCGCTTCTTTTGGCTCCGGGCTGACCTGGGCAAGTGCTTTAATTCGCTGGTAAGATGATTTTTACTCCTTTCCCAGCTGGAGGATAGCTCTTTTATGAAGACCCGTCTTCAGAACTGGGCACTGAAAAAGCTGGCTCGTAAAGAAGAGCTTTTAAACCTGAAAGACCCCAAGGTGGTGGAGGAGATTTTCCGGCTGGAGCTGGGAAGCAGTTATAAAAAATACTGGGATAATCTTGCCCGCACCCGTCAGCTGGCTTATTTTGCGGTGGCAGGTCTTCCTTTTGGAGAATTGCCTGATGAAAAAAACCTAGATGAACACGGAAAGCAAACCGCACAAATCATTGCCCAGAAGCTGGAAATCAAGCCCACGGACCGGGTGCTGGAAGTAGGGGTGGGGGTGGGAAGAATTGCCAGGCATATTGCTCCGCTCTGTGGGGAATTTGTGGGCACAGATATTTCCCAAAAGATGATTAAATTTGCTAAAAAGCGTCTTTCCTATCTGGACAATGTTAAGCTTTATCATCACCCGAAAACTGATTTAAGCCTGTTTCAAGATAATCAGTTTGATAAAGTCTATTTCCAGATTGTGTTGATTCATCTGGACCGGGAGGATGTGTTCCATTACCTCTGCGAGAGCCTGCGGGTGCTCAAGCCCGGTGGTCTTGGCTGGTTTCAGTTTTATAATCTGCTTCATCCGGGCGGATTTAAGGAATTTTACCACGCATATCAGCTTTATCTTAAGCTGGGAGGAAAGCTTCGGGGGCGGGTGCAGTGCCTGACTTCCTTGGAGGTGAGAAAATATCTGGAGGAAGCCGGGTTCAAAATCCGGGAAGATAAAAGCCACCTTGAGCCAGTGGAACAAAAGTTTGATTTCCAGCCTCCAGATAAGGACTGGTTTTTTTATCTGATTGCAGTGGGAGAAAAGCCCGGAGAAAGCAAAAAATGAGGGTCTCGGTGATTATTCCAACCCTGAACCCAGGACCTCTTTTCAAAGAGGTTCTTGAGGCGGTTCGTGCCCAGGAATGGGAAGGTGAGCTGGAGCTGGTGGTGGTGGATTCTATGAGTGATGATGGCGCTGCGGAGCTTGCAAAGAAATATGCAGATGTATTTTTTCAGGTAAGGAGAGAGGAGTTCAATCACGGCCAGACCCGGAATTTAGCCATTTCCCGCTCCCGGGGAGAGCTGATTGCTCTTCTGGTGCAGGATGCCACCCCGGCTAATCCATTCTGGCTGAAAAATCTGGCAAAGAACTTCTCTGACCCGCAGGTAGCAGGAGCTTACAGCCGGCAGATTCCTCGTCCGGATTGTAATCCCTTGCTCCGGATTCGGCTGGAGCAATGGGGAGCCGGAAAACCCAATAAAAGGGTGCAGAAGCTCAATTCTTCAAAACCGCTCTCCGCATATTCTCCCCAGGAGATTATTTCTACTTTTAGCTTTGATAATGTCAGCTCTATGCTCAGAAGGTCAGTCTGGGAAAAGATTAAATTTCCGAAAAGGAGATTTGCCGAGGATATTGCCTGGGCAAAACAGGTGCTGGAAAAGGGGTATAAGATTGTTTTTGAGCCGGAATCAGTGGTGATACATTCTCATAAAAAATCTTTATGGTATGAGTTTAAGCGGGTATATCTTGACCATGAGAACTGGTGGCAGGTGGGAGGGTTTCGGATTTTTAACCGTCCAAGAGAGGTTTTAGGAGCGAGCATCTCGGGAACCAGAAAAATGCTTTCTGAATTAAAAAGGCTTGATTTAAGCCCGGCTCAGCTTCTCTGGTGGGGATTTTACACTCCGGCTTTTGTTTTCAGCCAGAATCTGGCTCAATATATGGGAGGATGGGCGGAGCGGTGGCGGGAGAAATATCCCGGCTACCAGAGAATAGACCGGTTTTTAAGCAAGGGGGTATGAGCGATTAGAATCGTTTATGTTTCTCAGGGGTTTCCGCCCGAGCAAATCGGCGGAGTGGAGGTTTATTTAAAAAACCTAGCCCGGAGGATAAACCAAACCGAGCAGGCTTTTATTTTCACCCGTGCCCCGATAAGTAACCATCAACATCTGGAGCTGAAGCAGGAAGAAAGAGACGGGATAGAAATAACCAAAATTCACATAGACCCCCGGGAACTGGTGGATTTTAGAACCACCTATCAGCGGAGTGAGGTTGATGTGATTTTCAGAAATTATCTTTTGGAGAAAAACCCTGATATAGTTCATATCCATCACCTGGGCGGATTGAGCCTGGGAATGATTCGGGTGGCTGATGAGCTGGGAATTCCGGTGATTATCACCTTTCATGACCATCATCCCTTCTGCCCCCGGGGACAGAGAATTAGAGATGATAAAAGAATCTGCCAGAAGATAATCCTTGACGAATGCCTTGAATGCCTAAAGCCCCAAACCGTGGGATTAAATCTCCCGGCAAAACTGGCAATGTATTTCCTTGCTAAAGAAAAAGGCTTGGAGTTGCTTCGGGAAATGCATAAAGAAATCAAAAGACAGCTGGAGCGGGTATTTCTGATTATTTCTCCCAGTAAATTTCATTCGGAAAGAATCATAGAAGTAGATGCTCCCAGAGAAAAAGTAATAGTGCTACCTTATGGACTGGACTTAAGCCTGGTTGAAACAGTTCCTGCTCGCCCGAAAGGAGCACCGGTAAAAAAATTCGGATACCTGGGAACCTTAATTCCTTCCAAGGGGGTGGAGGATTTAATTCTTGCCTTCAGAAAAATGAAATACAAAGACCGCGAGCTTCACATCTACGGCGAAGCGGTCCCCTATCACGGGCTTTATGATTATGACAAACGGCTCAAAGAGATGTGCTATGGACTGCCGGTATATTTTCACGGACCATATCAACCCGAGGAGCTTCCCAGAGTGCTTTCCGAGATAGACTGCGTGGTTCTTCCCAGCAGATGGTATGAATCTTTTGGAATTACCATCCGGGAGGCAATTCGGGCAAAAAGACCAATTATTGTTTCAGACATCGGTGCTTTCAGAGAAGCAGTCCAGCATATGGAAAATGCTCTTTTGTTTCCCCCTGGAGATGTTATCGCCCTTAGAGAGATGATGGAAAGATTAGTAGAAAAACCCGAGCTGGCAGATAAGCTGGTGGAAAAAGGAATTGAGGTGGTGGGATTGGATGAACATATCAACCAGCTGAAAGAAATTTATCTGAGAGCAATTGACAGTAAAAAGGAATTCAGGCGGTGAAGGTTCTTTTAATCCAGCCGGATTATCCCCGAACCGAATCCAGCCCTGAGGAGCTGGGAAAAAAACTTCTTCCCAGTTATTCCTTAATTCTTCTTGCCCAGCTTCTTGAAGCTCAAGGACACCAGGCTCAGGTGCTGGATGGATTTTCCAGCTGGCACCTCACCGGGAAAAAGAACCAAAACCAGCTTGACCAAGCCCTGAAACTGCTTTTAGAAAAAGATGATTATGAGCTGGTGGGAATTTCGGTTTATACCCCGCTCCGAAAAGAAGCCATAGAGCTTGCCCGACTGGTAAAAAAACTTTCGCCAGAAAGCAAAATTGTTCTGGGCGGTCCTCATCCCAGCCGGCTCTGGGCATCTATGCTGGATGAATATGCGGGCTTGGTGGATTTTATCCTCCTGGGAGGGGCGGATGCTTCCCTTCCGGAGCTGAGCGAGAATCTGGAAGGGAGGGGCACCGCTCGTTATCGGATACCCGGTCTTGCCTGGATTAGCGAGGGAGGTGAGGTTCGGGCAAATACCCGTCCGATTATTAATCTGGATTTAACCCAGCAGTCGCCGGTTAGATTTGACGCGTATCTGGATTTCCTCGGCAATCCCAAATTGAAGCGAGCATATATGGTCACCACCAGAGGTTGTAAATTCTGGTGTAATTTCTGCTCCCAGCTCTGGAAAAAACTCCTGCTTCATCCCCTTGAGCGAGCAGTAGAAGAAGCCCGTCATTTGATTGAGGAGCTGGAAGTGGAGGAGCTGGTGATTTATGATGATTGCCTGGGAGCCAGGGCGGAACATAGCAAAGAATTTTTTTCTGCCCTGAGCAAATTCTCCCGCACCCCAAGACTCATTGGCATCAGTCATTTTCAACTTTTAAAAGAGGATTGGCTTTCTGCTTTTAAAAAAGCCGGAGGTTATGGAATTCTGCTCGGCCTGGAAAGTGGCTCCAGCAAACTCCGAAGAAAGATGAATAAACACCTGGAAGATGAGGTAATCTGCCAGGGAGTGGAGCTGGTCCGAAAGCTCGGGCTCAAGCTCGGAATTTATACAATGGTGGGATTTCCCAACGAGAGCATTCAGGATACTTACAGCACTTATAAAATTCTCTCCAAGATTCAGCCGGAGCAGACTATTGCCTGCGTTTATGAAATCAAGCCCGGAGATATGATGATAGAATTCGGCTTAAAAGCCCGGATGATTCAGGAGAGCGACTATCTGGATTTAGAGCGAAGGATTATCAATTATATGAGCGAGCCGGAGCTGGAGCAGGCAGTGGGGCTGGCTGATTATCTTGAGACCAGCTTCAGTCCCGAGCCTTTTCTTTCTGACCTCTATCCGGGCTGGTGGGTTCTGGGCTGGAGCGAGGAGCGGAGAGCAAAAGCAAAAGAAAAAGCCCAGCAGGAACTGAAAAAATGCCAAAATTGAAAAAAGGACTGATTCAAATCTACACTGGAGACGGAAAAGGAAAAACCACCTCTGCCCTTGGTCTGGCATTTCGCGCCTGGGGGCACGGCTATAAAACAAAAATCATTCAGTTTATGAAAGGTCAGATCAACTACGGAGAGCTTAAAGCCAGCAGGCTCACTGGCGGAATGATAGAAATTATCCAGTGCGGGAGAGCAGAATTTGTTGACCGGGAAAATCCTGACCCGGTAGATATAGAGCTGGCGCAAAAAGCCCTAAAGCTCGCTGAGGAGGAGATGGAAAAAAACCAGGTGGATATTTTAGTGCTTGATGAGATAAACTGCGCAATTGATTTTGGACTGGTTAAGCTTGAGCAGGTGCTGGAGCTGATTAAGAAAAAGCCCCCGGAGATGGAGCTAATTTTAACCGGCAGATGGGCAAAGCCCGAACTGATTGAAATCGCAGACCTGGTCACGGAAATGAAACCCATCAAACACTACTGGGAAAAGGGAATAAAAGGAAGGAAGGGGATAGAGTTTTAAAATAAAGTAATTGGAGGGTATTGATTTTGAGTTTAATAAATTATATTTTAAACTTAAATAAGACCTAGTGAACGAGAATTGAAAGACCACAAATAAAAAGATAAAAATTAAAAGATTAAAAGTTTAACCAGGTTCTATGGAAGCATTGAAAAATAAAAGAAGGACTTTTGGGGAACATTTAACCTCGGTTGAGATATTTAAAAATTTTATCTTGCCGGAGATTAAAGAGGAAATTCCTAAATATCGTTGGGTTGACCTTTTTTGTGGTGAAGGTAATTTGATATTACCTATTTTGGAATTTCTGCCTGAAGATAAAAGAACAGAATTTTTTAAGGAACATATTTTTCTTTTTGATATTCAGAAAGAATTGATAGAAAAAGCAATTTCAAATGCTCTTAAATATGGGATTCCTAGAGAAATAGCTGAAAAAAATATAATTCAAAAAGACACATTGAAAGATTATCCGACATTTATTTTTGATGACAATTTGCCCGTTTATCATATTACTAATCCCCCATATCTTTATCTAGGTTATATAGTTAAGCATAAAGAAACTCAAAGATACCTGAAGTATTTTCAGGGC
>CAZKMM010000098.1:0-10018 GCA_964553915.1 uncultured bacterium | reverse complement strand
AATTCCAAGCCCAGCAGAGCAAAGATATGTTCTTCCATATATTCTGAAAAGCTCTCTCCGCTGATTTTTTCTAGAAGCAAGCCCAAACCCGCATAACAATAATTACAATAAGCAAATTTCACCCCCGGACAAACCCCGGGACGAATTCCACCTGCTAAAACCTCTTCCAGCGGAGGGCGGGGTTTTTGGGCTGGAACAAAAATAGTCTTAATCGGATGCTGAAGCTGATACCAGCCCATAAGCTCTCCTCCGCCGGAGGTATGAGTAAACAAATCCAGAAAGGTCACCTCTCTGCATCCTTCTTTTCGGGGTTGAATTAAAGGAAAAGAAAGGTATTGATTTACCGGGTCATTAAGCTTAAACTTTCCTTTCTCCCATTGTTGCATCAGTCCAATGGCGGTAAAGGTTTTGGAGATGGAGCCGATGCAGAAGACAGTATCCTCTCTTATCGGCTTTTTTTCTTTAATATCTGCCCAGCCAAAATACCCCTGATATACCAGCCCCTCTTTTGCCTGAACAATCCCCAGAGCCAGCCCGGGCGAGTGCCAGCTTTTCATTTTCTCCTTAACATAGCTCTCTATCTTTTCTGCCAGCTCTGGGGCAAGTCCCTGATTTGTGGTCTTGCAGGGAAAATCCGCTTCTTTTGTTAAAGCCAGCCCGGAAAATAAAACTAAAACTAAAGCAAAAACCTTTAGCCTCTTTTTCAGCTCCATCTTTTTGCTCCTTTTGTTTTTGCTAAAAGGGGTTTAAGCCCGGTTCTTTTCGGTTCTGCTTATTGTGGAAAAAATCTCTTTTGACTGAGTGCCCTGGGAAATTGATTGAGCAAAACTCCCTGAAACATCAGCCGGGCTCGGCTTTTAATTCTCCGAAGCGGAGCTTCCCCAACTGCCATCTGAACCAGCTCCAAAAGATGATATATCTCTGGAGCCAGCGGATAAACAATTCTCCCCACACTGAGCATCTGTAAGCACCCCGCACAATAGGCGCAAAGAATATCTGCTCCGGTTTTTTTCGCTTCCAAGAGCCTTTTCAAGCTGGCACGGGTCAAATCCCAGGGATGATAATTGCTCTCAATGCTGAAACCCGCTCCAATTCCACAGCAAACCATCCGCTCCTTGCTTCGGGGCATCTCAATTACCTGCACTCCAATTTTTTCCAGAATCTTTCTCGGAAGCTCAATATAATCCGGCTCCAGAAATTTTGAATAGCAGGAATCCTGAATCGTGGCGGTGAGGTTGAGCTTTTGTTCAATCTTGATTCTTCCTGCTTCCAGCTCCTCCCACAAATACCTGACCAGAGGCTTGAACTGAGCAGAAAATTTTATCCCGAACCGCTCCGGCATCACCCTGGTAAAAAGCACGGTTCCGGCAGTGCACATCATCAGAACTTTTTTTGCCCCCATCTCCTCAAATCTTTCCTGCATCCGCTTTCCCTGTTTTTCTGCCAGGTCATAATATCCCATCCGGAAAAAAGTCTCGCTACAGCACCAGTCCAGCCCACCCCGAATTGGCAGGCGAGGAAGAAGAGAGGTTTGAGTGAGATAAGGCACGGTGCAAACATTACATCCCGGATAAATAAATTCCTCACAGCGGGAGGTATCATCCCAGCTTCTTACCAGCTCTTTTTCCTGGACAGGAAGCCTCTCAATTACATAGGAGCGAAAATTGAACTCCTCAAGAGGCATAAAATACCGGGCACGCTCCCGAAGCCCTCTTTCTTTATACTCCTGCCACCAGTGATATACAATGGTCTCGCAGGGTTGAGCATTGTTCGGACAGTAAAAATCACAATTAAAACAACCAGTGCAATTATGACTGAGCCAGGAAGAAATTTTCCCCTGATTAATTTTAGCTTTTTCCTGTTTTGCCTGCTCCAGAGAAAGCTCAAGCTCCGGGCATTCGCTCAAGCATTTTCCACAAAGCTGGCAGTTTTCCAGATTAAAGAACTTATAATCTTTTCCCATCATCCTCTCTCCGCTAGATTTAATAAAGTCCGGCTTAAACCTCTGACCAGCCCGAGGCTTAATTTATTCTGAATCAACCTTCCCTGGTATAATCTCCGAAAAAATGCGGTAATCCGGTCTCGGTTCAAATGGAGCTGTTGTCCAGCAAAATTTTGTTTTAAAAGCCCTGGCTCAATCCAGAATCTCCTTCTTTCTTCCGCCTGAAAAATCATCCGAAAAATATTCCCACTGATAATCGCCAGCAAATCCCAAGCCCGGCTTTCAGGATTCCCCATCCGCTCCCCGCCAGTGCTCAGCTCAACCATTTCTATCAAATGATAAATCTCAACCCTGCTTCCCAGAAGCACTTTTGCCACCCAGAGAATAAAATAACAGGCAGAGCAGTAAACCAAAAGCCAATCTGCTCCGCTCTCCTCTGCTTCTTTTAACCTCTTTTTGGCGTGATTGAGCAGGTCCCGGAGACTAAATCTCCCTGCTCCCGCACCAAATCCACAGCAGAGAGCATCTTTTTGATGATGTCGCATCTCAGAAATTTCTGCTCCGCAGAGCCGAACAATTTCTCTCACCGCCTGCCAGCTCTCTTCTCCCAGCGGTTTAGAAAAGCAATTATCATGAATCGTGATTTTCTTCTTAACTTTCCGCTCCAGTTTAATCTCACCTGCTTTTATCCTTTGCAGAAGCCATTGTTCCAGAGGCAGGGCAGGAAAAGGAATTTCCAGCCCAAATTTTTCCGGAAAAACCTTTTTCAGCATCACATATTCTGCGTTCATCAAAGTAATAATTCTTTTGGGATTAATCTGTTCTAAAAACTCTTTTTCTAAAGTTCCAATTTCCTCTACCAGCTCCAGCAACCCCAGCTGATAAATATGACCGCCCGAGCACCAGAAAAGCTCATTTCCGAAAGGGATGAGCTCAGAAAAAATCCGGCTTTTTGCCAAAAAAGAATTCAAACCACTAAAACAACCTGTAAGCAAAAGCTCTTTTTTTTCTTTTCCCTGGCTCTCCCGCCATTTTTTAATTTGCTCAAGCTCTTCTTCATCTAAAAAGGGATAAAGCTGGCTCCAGAGAGAAGCCGGCTCTGTGGGTACAACCATCCGGGCAATAGCCGGCAAACCCTTCTGTTCATACCGCTCCTGCCAGCGAAGCAAAATCAATTCATAAGGCGAACACTGGTTTGGGCAATAATAATTGCAGGAAAAACAGGTGGTGCAGAGGTCCAGCACCGGGCTGGGCTTTGCCTGATTGAGTTTAGACTTCTCCTGTTTTGCCCGCTTGAGAGGGTAATTCAAAACCGGGCATTGAAAAAAGCATTCACCACAGAGCTGACAGCAGGCGGGGTCAAAAAAATTTTCTTTTTTCATTCCCTAACTGAACCGAACTCGTTTTTTGCTGAGCAGTCTGGGAGCGCTGGAGCTCATTACTCCCATCAAAATCTTCCCTGCTCTTTTATCTGCCAGTGATTCCACCGGATAGCCGGCACAATAAGTAAGCACCTCAAGAAGATGCAGGCAGGGGAGAAAAGAAGGGCGAAATTTAGCTCCAATCTTAAGCATCATATAACAGGTAGCACAATAGGGAACAAATAATTCAGCTCCACTGGCTCTTGCCAGCCTCCACTGCCGAAGCGAGCCCAAAAGCATATCCAGAGGACTGAACCGGGTAATCCCATCTGCCGCTCCACAGCACACCTGCCTCTCCCGGCAGGGATTCATCTCTACCAGCTCTGCCCCGGCTAAGCCAAGAAGCTGGCGAGGTATTTCCATAAACTCCTCCCCTAAAAACTTTCCATGGCAGGATTCCTGAAGCACCACCTTCTGGTTCAAAGGACGGGTGAATTTGATTTCTCCGCTCTTTACCTTTTCTAAAAGCCACTCGCCAAGATAGATAATTTCAAAATCCAGCTTAATCCCGAACTGCTTGGGTAAGACATTCTTTTGCATATTATATCCTGCCATACAGAACATTATCACCCGCCCGGGCTTGATTAACTTATATCGTTCTTCCAGCTTCTTGCCCAATTGATAGGTGCGGTCAAATACTCCCATCCGGTAATATTCTTCACCACAGCAAAGACCCGGCTCTGCAATAATCTTTACCCCCTGAAGAAGCGGGCTGGAAAGCAGATAGGGAAAAATCTGAGCATTACAGCCAGCAAAAATGACCTCTTCCCCGCTGAGCTCGGAGCGGGCATTTTTCTCCCACTGCTCCACTAAAACCCGCTCGGATTGGGAATAGGCTCTTCGGGCATAATAAAGAAAATTTTTCTCCTCCACCGGAAGGGCTCCCAGAGCCCGAACCGGTATCCCCTGTTTTTGATACCGCTCCCAGAGCCGAAATAAAATCAAACCATAAGGATGAGCATTATAAGGGCAGAACCGCTCGCAGGAATAACAGCTCTTGCAATACTTCAAAACCTCGCTTTCTTTTCCCAGAATCAGCTTTTCTTTTTCCTGTTTGGCTTTCTCCTCCGGATATTTCAAAACCGGGCATTCCATCAGACATTTTCCACATCGCTGGCAGGAATCCAGGTCAAAAAAGTCTTTTAATTCAAATTTCATTTTCCTCATTTTAGCGGATTTTTCTTGTTTTGGTCAAAGAAAGATTTACTAATCAAAAATTGCCCGCTATAATATCAAAAGTTATGGGGAAATATTTAGTTGCAATAGAGAAATGCTCTGATTATGAGCAGGTGCCAGAGGCATTTGCCCGGCTCAAAGAAAAAGCAAACCTGAAAGAATTTGAGAAAAAGGTCTCTGGCAAAAAAGTTCTGGTCAAACCGAACATTTTAGGACCTTACTCTCCGGATAAAGCGGTCACCACCCATCCTGCTCTGGTCAAAGAAGTGGTTAAGTGGATGCAAACCGCAGGAGCTGAGGTAATTGTAGGAGATAATGGGGGGCTTACCGGCTATGCCCGAAATGAGCGAAGTGCCAAGCGAAGCGGTATCATCTCTGCCAGTCTTGGCTCGTTTCAGAACATTGCCCAGAAAGCAAAAGAGGTAGAGCTTGACTCCAAATATTTCTCCAAACTTACTGTCTCTCAGGCGGTTCTGGAGGCAGACTATATAATAAATCTTCCCAAATTAAAAACTCATACCTTAACCTTGCTGACCTTAGGAATAAAAAATATGTTCGGGATGCTGGTGGGAGGAAGCAAGAGCCTGGTGCATAATTCTGCGCCCCAGCTGGAGAGTTTTGGGGAAGCCCTGGTAGATATTTATCAAATTCGTCCTCCAGACCTGACCATTATGGACGGGGTTATTGGAATGGACGGCAATGGTCCGGCTCATGGAAGAGTTCGTCCAATTGGCTATCTTCTGGCAAGTGAAAACTGCCCGAGCCTGGATTTAATGGTTTGTGAGATGGTTGGAGTTGAGCCCAGCCGGGTTCACCATCTCCGAATCAGCCAGGAACGAGGGTTAGGGGCAAAAAACCTGGCTGAGATTGAAATCCTCGGGGAATACCAAAAAATCCCGAGATTTAAGCTCCCCAGCACCCTGGCGAGAAGGAGCTTCCTTGGATTTATAGTTAATCGCTATGTTTACCGGAGGGTTATTGAGAGCAAGCTGGTGCTTGACCGGGAAAAATGCACTGGCTGTAAGGTCTGTGTTGAAGCCTGTCCGAGCGGAGCTATGGAATGGAAGGAAGACCATCCGGAAATAAATCAGGAAAAATGCATCCGCTGTTTATGTTGCTCTGAGCTTTGCACCGAAGGTGCCTGGAGAACCACCGGGATGATGAGATTTCTACGCTCTAATTTTTAACCACAACTAAAGGAGAATTCTATGGAGAAAATACTAAATTTTAAATCGGCACTTGAGCTGGTGCTGGAACAAACTCCCACCTTAGAATCAGAACTGATAGAGGTGCACCGAGCTACAAACCGGGTTCTGGCTGAAGATACCCTTGCCAAGCTGGACCTTCCTGCTCTGCCCATCAGCCTCAGAGATGGATATGCCATCAACAGCAAGGAGGCACAGGCTGGGAAAAAATTAAAGCTGGGAGGAGAAATATATGCGGGCAGTCAAAAGATAGAAAAAATTAATCCGGGAGAAGCTTTCTGGATTGCCACTGGTGCGGTAATTCCTGAAGGAGCAGATGCGGTAATAGAGGAAGAGTGGGCAGAGAAAACAAATGGAGAAATCCAGCTGAAAGAAAAGGTTTCCTCGGGAGCAAATATCAAGCCAGCAAAAGAGGAATTCGCCAAGGGCGACCTGCTTCTGAAAAAAGGCACCCTGCTTGAGCCTCGCTCCATTTCTCTTTTAATTGCTGGAGGATATTCTGAGCTAAAGGTTTATAAAGCCCCCCGGCTCTGGGTGATTGCAATTGGTGATGAGCTTAGAGAAGTTGGCAAGGTAATTGAAGATGCTCAGGTATATCCCAGCTCCGGCTGGCTGGTAGCAATGCTTGCCCAAAATCTTGGAGCAGAACTGGAAAGATTTTTAATCATCAATGATGACCCGGATTCTTTAAAAGAAGCTCTTCCTACCCCGGAAGAAGTGGATTTGGTGCTCACCGTGGGAGGAACCGGCTTCGGGAGAAAAGATATTATCATAGACGCTCTTTCCGGGCTGGGAATTGAGGTTATTTTTCAGGGAATAAAAATTCGCCCCTGCCACTCTTTGATTTTCAGCCGAAATCAAAAGCAGTTGATTTTTTCTCTGCCCGGAAGAATCAGCGCCTCTGAGGTAGGATTTGAACTATTCGTCTCCCGGGCAATCTTAAAAATGCAAAATCAATCTCCAGAACTTAAAACCATACCGGTAAAAATCAAAAGCGAGCTTCAATCTCCCAAAGGTCAGCTTCATATCTTTCGGGCAATTTTAGAGAAAAAAGATGGCGAACTCTGGGCAGAAGTGCTTCGGGAAAAAAGTGCCCATAAGGAGCTGAGCCGGGCAGAAGGATTGATTCTGGTTCCAGAGGAAAAGGAACTAGTAAAAACAGGAGAAAGCCTGGAGTTTCTTCTTTATTCTACAAACAGAAGAAAATTTTTCATCTGAGATGAATAAAGCCCGCACCTTTAAACCTCTTCATCCCTGGAAGGTTGATTTAAAGCAGGCAAAAGCAATTCAGATGGAACTGAGCAAAAAATTAATCATCCAGGGAGAGGTAAATCCCCGTTTGATTGCCGGAGCAGATTGTGCCTTTTCCAAAAAAGAAGAAATAATTTATGCCCTGGTGGTGGTCTATGACCTTCAAAAAGACCAGGTGGTGGAAATAGCCAGAAGTAAAGCCCGGCTGGAATTTCCCTATGTGCCTGGCTATCTTACTTTTCGGGAAGGACCCGCGCTTTTAAAAGCATTTGCCCGGCTCAAAACCAAGCCTGAGGCAATAATCTTTGATGGTCAGGGAATTGCTCATCCCCGAAGGATGGGCATTGCTTCTCATCTCGGGCTCTGGCTGGAGCTTCCCAGTCTGGGCTGTGCCAAAAGTCTGCTGGTAGGAAAAGCCAGAGAGCCAGAAAATCAGCCGGGAGCTTTTGAGTATCTTAAGCAAAATGAGGAGATAATTGGTGCCCTGCTCCGAACCAAAAAAGGAGTAAAACCGGTGATTATCTCTCCCGGACATCTGCTCAGTTTAAAATCCGCTATTCAAATCGCCTTAAAATCCTGCCGGGGGTATAGATTACCTGAACCGGCACGGCTGGCTCATCTCTTAGTCAACCGCTTCAAAAAGGAGGAAGAACAATGAGCAGAAAATTTGAAAAATTAATTCCCCTGGTGGCTTTTCTCCTTCTTTTGGCAGGACAAAAATGCCAGCAAAAATCTCCTTCCGAACCTTTCCCTGCAAAAAAGGGCGAGTTAAAGGAGACAAAAGCAATGAAATCAACCGAACAAGAGAAATGGGCAAAAAGACGAGAAGAAATGGTAAAAAGCCAGATTATTGCCCGGGGAGTTAAAGACCCGCTGGTTTTAAAGGCGATGAGAGAAGTGCCCCGCCATCTCTTTGTCCCGGAAAAATACAGGTCTGAAGCCTATGATGACCATCCGCTTCCAATTGGCTATGGTCAGACCATCAGCCAGCCCTATATTGTCGCTTTTATGACCGAACAGTTGCGTCTGAAAGGCGGAGAGAAAGTTTTAGAAATTGGCACCGGCAGTGGCTATCAGTCTGCAGTTTTAGCCGGGATTGCCGGAGAGGTTTATACCATTGAAATTATCTGTGAGCTGGCGAACTCTGCCCAAAAGCGTCTGGAGGAACTGGGCTATAAAAATGTCTATCTCCGCTGTGCGGATGGATACCGGGGCTGGCCAGAAAAAGCTCCCTTTGATGCCATTATTGTCACTGCCGCTCCGGACCATATCCCCCAGCCCCTGATTGACCAGCTCAAACCAGGCGGAAGGATGATTATCCCGGTGGGAAAATATTTTCAGGAGCTGGTGCTGGTGAAAAAACTTTCCGATGGCAGAATTGAAAAACAGGCGGTGCTCCCGGTCAGATTTGTCCCGATGACCGGCGAGGCAGAAGAAAAATAAATGAATCTTAAATCTAAAACCTGCCTGGAAGTCCTATTGACTTGAAGGGTTTTTGGCTTGCTCAAGAATCTGGTCTAGAAATTCTGCTAATTTTTTTGCCTGCCGGCTTCTTTCAAACTGCTGAATAAATTCCCAATTGGGTTGAACTGGAATTCCTCCTTGAATATGATGTTGATATAGCCTTTCTAATAAATCTGCAATTTCCTCCGGTGAGGTGGGGTCTGCAAAAAAAGCGGTTCCTGCTTCCTCTAGAATATCTTTGGCATCTCCTTCCGGCACCAGAGCTAAAATTGGCTTCCCACTCCTTAGATATTCATAAGTCTTACCCGGAACCCAATAGCCCGAGCGATTATTTTCAGTCTTGGATAAAAGAACATATAACAGAAGGTCAGCTTTACTTAAAAGTTTTATTACCTCTGAATGTTTTACTTGTCCATAAAAATGAACATTTCCCCCTATTCCCAGCTCCTCGGCTAATTTTTTAAATATTATATACTCTCCACCGGCAATATTTATTCTTATCCTACTTCTTAATTGCGGACTTTTTTCAAATAATACTTTTAGAGCTTTAAAAAAGTAATATGGTGTATGAGTATTTATTTCATCTTTTCTTACCCGATAAGGATAATATTTGCCTATGTTATAAATCTCTCTCAGCAGTTTTTTATATTTTTTTTCTCTTTCCGGCTTATAACCATAAAATACCCCTGTGTAAGTGATATTAAATATAGATCCTTTTTCTTTTCTGTCAAAATTTTTAAAATCAGCTTCATCATATCCATTATTTATAACTATAATTTTTTTTCTAAATTCTCCATATCTTCTCTTAAGTATCTCTTTATGCCCTTTTGTAACAACAATTATTCCATCTGCTTCCATTATCGCTTTCTTTTCCAGATATTTATTCATCCAGTAATGTATAATCGTCTCATATTCTATAAAAGCGTTATCTATCCAGGGATCACGAAAGTCTAATATCATTGGCACCCGGAATCGTTTTTTTAATGCTCTTCCTATCATTGAATTAGTAGCAAATCCAGGCATAGAAACATATACTAAATCTATCCTTTCTTCTTTAATTATTTCCTCTCCCCTTTTTATTAATTGCCTTAAATTAAATAAATCTCCATCTGTTAGATAGAATAACCTCAAAAATCTACTTAGTTTTAATTCTTCAAAAGTTTCTTCTATCTTTTCTTTTAAAGAATTCTTAACTCTTTTTATAATAGTATTATGAGGAATTTCCTCCAGAAGATTTTCATCTCTAAATTCCGGGGATGGTCTACTTTTCTTCCTGAATGGAGTTAAGACAACAAAAGAATAATCATATCGGGATAAATATTTTATAAATTTTATATTCCTGAATACGCCCGAGCTTATTATTGGCGGGAAATCAGTTGTAATCAATAATATTTTTTTTGTCATTTTCCCAATAAGCTATTATAAAATATTTTAATTTCCTTAATGGCGGGTTTGTTAAATAATATTGTTAATAATATATAACTTGATACTCCTATACTTATTTCACTTATCATCATTATCAGCGAGACGCTGCCATAGGGTTTTAAGATAACCTTTTT
>CAZKMM010000097.1:0-10131 GCA_964553915.1 uncultured bacterium | reverse complement strand
GAGATGATATGAAAAGTGTAATGCTTGGAAAGCTGAAGCAGATAAAAAAAAGCACTGGCTCCCAGTCCTGCTACTACTCCTACCACCAGACCTAAAATCAACCAGCGACCCACATTAGCTAAAAAAAGCTCCCGCAAAGAAGAAAATTTTTTTTGAGAAACCCCCTCCATTTGCCTGATTATTAAATACTCTGCTTACCTCGGAGTGTCAAATTTAATCTCAAAATTGTTTTATTAAAATTTGACTGGTAAAATATTATAAAATGCAAAAAAAGTCTCTCAAAACCATTCCCGAGGGATGGAAAAAAGAACGAAGATACCAGAGAGCCGGGTGCGACCTGCCCGCATATTACCTTCTGAACAAAAGCTGGAAGCCAGCCCAGGCTATTACTATCAGTGCCGGGGGGGCCTTTTTAGCCTGTCTGCCTAAAAAAATTCAAAAAGAGCAGATTATTCAGGTTCAGCTTCAGATTAATGACCGGATTATCACTGCTCTGAGCCGGGTGGTATGGATAAATCCCCAAAAAATGAAAAACCGCTCCGGGTATCCATATCCGCCGGGGTTTGCGGTGGAATTTGAGCAAATCAGCGGAGAAGATAGAGCGGAGCTTGACCATCTGGTCAAAAAAACTCTCCGAATGCTTCGGGCACTGAACTTTGAACTAAATCGCACCCCTCAAGACCGAGAAAAAATAAAAAATCTTTTCAGCCAATTACGCCCGGGAGAGTCCCTTCATCTCAATCATATAAAAAAAGTGGTTCGGCTGGAATCCCGGCATTTTCGGGTTCGGAAGACTGATGACCTATGCTGAGGGTCCAGGCAGGATTCAATCAGTGGAATAATTAAAAATTTTCGGGAGGAAAAAAATGAAAAACAAAAGATGGCTGGTGGTGATTGTTTTAGTTTTTTTGATTTTTGCCTGCAAAAAATCCGAAGAAAAACCCGCTTCTGCTGAATCCATCCCCGCACCCGAAAAAGAAGCAAAAGCAGAAATTATTTTGAAATCCGCAGATGACCATCCTCCGGATTATCCCACCACTCAGGGGCTGTTTTATATGGCAAAGTATCTGGAAGAAAAATCCGGGGGAAGAATCAAAATGCGGGTGTATCATTCCGCTCAGCTCGGCTCAGAAAAAGAGACCATAGAGCAAACTCAATTTGGAGCCATTGACCTGGACCGGGTGAATATCAATCCGGTCACCCAGATTTCCAAGACAATGAGCGTTCTGGCAATGCCTTTTCTGTTTAAAAATAAAGAGCATCTTCACCGGGTGCTTGATGGAAAGATTGGCAAAAAGCTCCTGGAAGACCTGGAGCCTTATGGCTTGGTCGGGCTGGGATATTATGATGCCGGGGCAAGGAGTTTCTATAACTCCCACCGACCGATTTATAAGCCTGAAGATTTAAAAGGTTTAAAAATTCGGGTGCAGAAAAGCCAGATTATGATTGATATGGTCAGAGCTCTGGGTGCCTCCCCCACCCCAATGGCTTTTGAAGAGGTTTACACCGCGCTTCAAACCGGGGTGATTGATGGAGCAGAAAATAACTTTCCCAGTTATTACTATACCCGTCATTATGAGGTGGCAAAGTATTACAGTTTAGATAGGCATTGCTGGTCGCCAGAGGTTTTACTTTTCAGCAAGAAAACCTGGGAAAGATTGAGCGAGGCAGACCGAAGATTGATTCAGGAAGCCGCTTTAGCTTCTGTGATTCACCAGCGAAAGCTCTGGGAAGAATATGAGAAAAAAGCAGAGCAAAGGCTCCGCCAGGCAGGGGTAAAAATCAATCAAATCAAAGAGATAACCGCTTTTCAAAAAGCGGTGGAGCCGGTTTATGAAAAATATTTAAAAGACCCTAAAATAAAAGAGCTGATTGAAGAGATCAGGACGGTAGGTAAGGAGCTGGAATAGTCCGGGGAAATTTAATCCCATATCTGGGTTTGACAAATTCTTGGAAAGCGTTAATATCAAGAACAGAATCGGGGCGTGGCGCAGACTGGTAGCGCACTGGCATGGGGTGTCAGTGGTCGCGGGTTCAAATCCCGCCGCCCCGATGTTGAGAGAAAAACTGGGAACTCAGGAGGAAAAAAGTGGTTCTGGAACCAGAGCAAAAACAGGAAATCGTAGAAAAATTCCAAAAGCATCCTGAAGATACGGGCAGTCCGGAGGTGCAAATCGCTCTTCTTACCGCCCGGATCAATCATTTAACCGAGCATTTCAAAACCCATCCCAAAGACCACCATTCCCGACGCGGTTTGTTGAAGATGGTGGGGAAGAGAAGGAAGCTGTTGGAATATTTAAAGAGAGAGGATTTTGAACGCTATCAGAAGGTGGTGAAGAAGCTTGGACTCAGGAAATAGTCAACAACGCCTGATTTCTTATCTTCAAAAAATTCCTACCTGGAAAAAGAGGTCTAAAAATGTATGCCAAGGCACAAGTTGAATTTGCCGGAAAAGAGTTCAGTTTAGAAACCGGAGCGGTTGCCCGTCAGGCAGATGGCTCAGTAATAGTCAAATACGGAGATAATATCATTCTGGTCACGGTGGTTGCTGACCTGGAAAAGGAAATGGAGGAGCTGGACTTTCTTCCCCTGACCGTGAACTATCAGGAAAAGTTTTATGCATCGGGAAAAATTCCCGGAGGCTTTTTCAAAAGGGAAGGCAGACCCACAGAATCAGAAACTTTAAACAGCAGATTGATTGACCGCCCGATTCGCCCGCTTTTCCCGGAGGGATGGGCTTATGATACCCAGATAATGGCAACTGTGCTCAGCTCTGATACCGAGATTCATCTGGGAATGCTCGCCTTAAACGGAGCAAGCTGTGCCCTGGAAGTCTCGCTAATTCCCTTCCAGGGTCCGGTCGCGGCTGTGCAGGTAGCCAAGATTGATGGAGAGCTGGTGATTAACCCGAAAAAATCTGACCTGGAAAGAAGCGAGCTGGACCTGATTGTTGCCGGCGGGTGGGAAGGAATTTTAATGGTGGAAGGCGGAGCCCGGATGGCTCCAGAGGAGGAAATTTTACAGGCAATCTTTTTTGCCCACGAGCAGATGAAGCCCCTGCTTGAACTTCAGGAAAATCTTCGCAAGCAGGCGGGCAAACCCAAGCAGGATTTTGAAGCTGAGAAACTTGAGCCCCAGATAGAAAAGGAGCTTTTTGACCGGTATCAGAAGGAGATGCTTCAGGCTCTTACCATACCCATTAAATCTGACCGGCGTCAAGCGGTGTGGACTTTAAAAAATCAAATTCTTGCAGAATTTCTGGGAAAAAAGCCGGAGCTGGAAGAAAAGCAAAGTTTAATCAAGCAGGCTTTGGAAAAATTGGAACGGGAAACTATGCGTCAGCATCTCTTCTCCACTGGCACCAGGATTGATGGCAGGTCTCCCAAAGATATTCGGCAAATCAAATGCGAGGTTGGGGTGCTTCCCCGTCCTCACGGCTCTGCCCTTTTCACCCGGGGGGAAACTCAGGCACTGGTGGTCACCACTTTAGGCACCAGAGAGGATGAAAGAAAAATAGAGCATGTGGATGAGGAGTTTTACAAGAGCTTTTATCTACATTACAATTTCCCGCCTTTTTCTGTGGGAGAAACTTCTAATCGCCTGGCACCGGGAAGAAGAGAAATCGGGCACGGAGCTCTGGCAGAGCGGGCCCTGGTGCGGGTAGTTCCCAGTCATCAGGATTTTCCTTATACCATTCGGCTGGTCTCGGACATTTTAGAATCCAATGGCTCCAGCTCTATGGCAACGGTCTGCGGGGGAAGCCTGAGCCTGATGGATGCCGGGGTGCCGATTAAAGAGCATGTTGCGGGAATTGCTATGGGGCTGGTTAAGGAAGGAGAGCAATACTTTATTCTTTCGGACATAATGGGCGATGAAGACCATCTGGGAGATATGGACTTTAAGGTTGCCGGCACCTGGGAGGGGGTCACCGCGGTGCAGATGGACATAAAAATTCCCGGAATTACCAAAGAAATAATGGCAGAAGCCCTGCTTCAGGCAAAGGAAGGAAGAAGAAAAATCCTGGAGATTATGAAGGCAACCATTGCTGAGCCTCGCCCGGAGCTTTCCCCTTATGCTCCCAGGATTGTTACGATTCAGGTTCCGGTGGAAAAAATCCGGGATATTATTGGTCCGGGAGGCAAGACCATTCGCTCCATCATTGAACAGACCGGCGCCACCATTGATATAGACGATGACGGCACCATCAGAATCGCCTCGGTCAATGGTGAGGCGAACGAAAAGGTCATCCAGATGATTCAGGAACTCACCCAGGAAGTGGAGGTAGGAGGGGTATATAAAGGAATTGTCCGCCGGGTAATGGACTATGGAGCGATTGTGGAGATTTTTCCCGGCACCAGCGGGCTGGTGCATATTTCCCAGCTGGACCATAAAAGGATTCAGAATGTCCGGGATATTGTCAGAGAAGGGGATGAAATAGAGGTAAAATGCATTGGAATTGATGAGAACGGAAGAATCTCCCTGAGCAGAAAGGCGCTTTTACCTCCTCCAAAATCTCGCTCTTTTTCCGGTCCGGGATTTCGGGGACCAAGACCGGGTCCGGGACCAAAGGTTTAAACTTAATAAGCAGAAAATTGCTTGATTTCTTCTCAAAAGCTTACTAGAATAAAAACAGGTGGGCGCTTAGCTCAGTGGTAGAGCACTACCTTCACACGGTAGGGGTCGCAGGTTCAAATCCTGCAGCGCCCACCATAAATTTTTTCTTCCAGAGATTCTCTTTTTCTGGATTCTCTTAGAATTGCTCCATTTTAAAACCTCCTGAGTTTATGATAGCTTTTTAGGGAATGCCCGGTGGAAAAAATAAAATCTCTTCAAAATCCCATACCAGCTACTGGGGATGGCTGGTGGTGGCAAGTGCCTTTATTGGTAATTTCTTCTCTGCCGGGCTGGGATTTTACAGTTTCAATGCTTTCCTGCAACCGCTCTGTCAGGTGCATAACTGGAGCAGAACCGCGGTTAATATCGCTCCCAGTCTGGGAAGCTTGATTGGAATTTTTGTCCAGCTCCTTTATGGATTTCTGGTAGTGAAATATGGTCCCAGAATTCTGACCATCATTGGGGCAATCTTTGCCGGAGTCAGCTTTACCCTGATGGGCAGAACCGAAAGCCTGTTAGGTTTTTACCTCTTTGCGGTGATTTTATTTTTTGCCAACGGAGCAATGAACGGAATTGTCGCCAACACCGCGGTTTCTAACTGGTTTGAGCGGTATCGGGGAAGAGCCCTGGGAATTGCTACCGCCGGGATTTCTATCTCTGGAGCAGTCATCCCTCCTTTTGCCCTAATTCTTTACCAGAAGCTGGGTTTAGAAAATGCTTTTTTGATTTTGGGGCTCTCCGCCCTGATTCTGGTCTCCGGCACCGCTCTGGCTTTTTTAAGAAACCGCCCGGAACAATATGGGCTGGCTCCGGATGGATTAAGTTCCGAGGAATATAAAAAAATCAATTCTTCTTCGGATTCCTCTCCGGATTCTTTCTGGAGCCTGAAAGCACTTTTAAAATTTCCTACTTTCTGGAAGCTGGGATTAGGTTATGGACTCTTGATGATGGGAGTGGTGGGGGTAATGGTTCAGCTCAAGCCCAGATTCTCAGATATGGGCTTTTCTGACCAGCGGGCAATGGCTATGATGGCCATCACCGCTTTGATGGGCGGAGCCGGGAAGTATTTCTGGGGAAGATTATGCGATAGATTTGAGGAAAAAAAGGTGGTGCTCGGTCTGGGATTATTTCAAATTGCCGGCTTTTTCCTGATTATCTTTGGAAAATCCCTCTGGAGCCTGATTTTGTTCATCTTCCTTTTTGGACTGGGAATGGGCGGAACTTTAAGCACCTTCCCGATTATTGTTGCCAGTTATTTTGGAAGAGAAAATTTTGCCGGCGTGCTCAAATACCTTGCCATTTTTATGACCCTTCAGAGCCTGGGTTATATTATTATGGGAAGGAGTTTTGACCTGACCGGCTCATATAATTCCGCCTATTATATCTTTATCGTTCTTGACCTGATTGCCCTGGTTCTCATCCTCAGCTCCCGAAGACCAAAAACCTCAGTAAAATTCCGCTAAGCCGATGACAAAAATAAAAAGATATTTTATCTGCAGGAGTAGAAAAAAATTTTCTGCTCTGCTTGTGGGAGTAGTGATTTTATGCTCAAGCTGTGCCCAAAAAATTTCTTTAAGCAAAACCTGCCCGGAATTTTTGAAAGAAAGTAATTCTCTAATAAGATGTCCGATTTCCGCAAATATCTCTGTGTTTTCCTCTCAGGGAAGTTTTAATCTTTTCCTCCAGCTTAATCCCGCTTTAGCTGAGGGTGAACTTCTGGGCATCACTCCTTTTGGTCAGACATTTTTTCAGGTCTTTTTTCAGGAGAAAAACTTCCTTTATCTGGACCTGATTAATGAGATTGCTTATTCCAATCAAAAGGATTGGCTGGGAGAAAATTATCTGGAAATAAATCTGCCAGAATCTCTCAGGCAGATAACCTTCTTGCTGGATTTAATTCAGAGACTGTGCGGAAAGTTTCCTTCCGGCAGGCTGGAGTGCGAGAAAGAAAATCAGCTCTGGAAAATTCAGATAAAGGAGCCGGATGAGGATATCCGAATTTATTATTTTTCTGGCTCCGGGGAGCTGAAAAAAATTGAGTATCTTGTTAATAAAGAGAAAATCAAGGTCTGGCTTGATTATGAAAAAAGCTGGTTCCCCAGTCAGATAAAAATTTCTGCCCACAACTTTTTTCTCCAGGCAAAAACCATCAAACTTCAGCAAAACTCTGAAGCTCCGAGCAAATTCCCGCCCAAAATCCCCCCGGATTTTTCCTGCTATTTGCTCAGGGAGAGCTGGTAAGCTTTTCTATCTGCTTTTCTATCTGCACCCTTCCCTGCCAGTCTTTGGGAAGAAGCTCAAGAGACTTTTTTAGCTCAGAGACTGCCTGCTCCTTTTTCCCTGCCCGCTCCAGCGCCTGAGCATAGAGCAGATGAATAAAAGGATTTTTTGGCTCCAGCTCAACCGCCTGAGAGAATCTTTTTAAACTCGCCTCCAGATTCCCTAACTTCAAAAATATCTTCCCGCTGGCAACCAGTGCCTCAGGATAATTGGGCTTGATTAAAAGCGCCTGCTCATATCCGCTTAATGCCTCAAGCTCCCTGCCGGAAAGGCGATGAACCTCTGCCAGATAAAAATACAGGCTGGCTTGAAAATCCCGGGGGGGCTGTTTAAGTATTCCTTTTAAAAATTCGTCCTGCTCGGTCTTTTCTTCCAGCTTTCCCCACAGAGAAATCGCTTTTTCCAATTGCTCTTTTGCCTGCTCCAGCTGACCAAGAACAAGAGCCAGCCTCCCTTTTAAATACCAGGCAAAAGGGTCTTCAGGATTTTGCTCCAGCGCTTTTGCCAGCCACTTATCCGCTTCTTTGAAATCACCTTTTTCCAGAAAATAAAATCCTGCCAGGTCCGGAAGCATAGAGCTTTTGGGATAATACTGCCAAGCCTGAATCAAATTTTGAATTCCGGAATCAATCTTTCCCTGAGCCAGCTCCTGTCTTCCCAACAGAAAATAATATTCATAAACCGCCTGGCGGATAAAGTTATCTTCCGGGTCTAGTTTCAAAGCCTGTTTGAATTTCTCCAGAGCCTGTTCCTGCCCTTTTTTGCTCAGAGCTAAATACATCGCCTCCATATTATATAAACGAGCCAGGGAATATTTCTCTATCTGCTTAATCTCTTCTGGTTTTGGTCTGGAGCTTAAATAGCCAAAAACCGCCCCCCGGTATTTAATAAATTCCTGAACAATCAAAGCTTGCCTCTTTCTCTGCTCTATTTCATAAACAATTCTGGGGATATACAGCTCCATCTGTCTTCGGTCATCAGTATGAATTGGAGAATTATTTGCAAATTCCCTCAGCTTTTCCGGTCCCATTAAAAATCGGGCAAGGATTTTTTCCGGCTGGTTTAAGTTTATTCGGGCAAGGTCAGTTTTTATCTTTTCATTTTCCAGTGCTTGTTTTATCCGGTGGAAATTAATCTGAAATCCATCATTGACTCCTAAAAGGATATAATCTGAGCCGGGAATAGACTCCCAGAGGCTGGCATTGGGAAAAACCTCTAAGAAGGTTCTCACCAGCATCTTTGCCATCTTTAAATCTAGATTGTAAACCTCCATCCAGAGCAAAAAAATCCCCCCGGGCTCTAATCTTTCCCGCACCTGCTGGAAAAATTCTCTGGTAAAGAGCAAGCCCATTCCCCCAATCCAGGGGTTGCTCGGCTCAGAGATAATCACATCATACCTTTTGCTGGTATGAGCCAGATAATATCTTGCATCATTAATCAAAAGCCAGCTCCTCTCATCAGATAAAGGCTGATTATTGTAATCATTAAAATACTGGCTCGCTTCCACCACCTCTGGAGAAATCTCCACACAATCCACCTCTTCTACCGGATGAGTTAGAACCGAGCCCATTGTCATTCCGCTGGCAAGACCCAGTATCATTACCTTTTTTGAATGAGGATGGAGCAACAGAGGAAGATGGGCACTAAAAATCTGGGTGATAATATCATCTCCGGTAGAAGCATCGGTCTTGCCATTGATTCTCAGAGCTAAAATCTTATCCGGGGTCTGAAAAACGCTTACGGTTGCTTCAACCCCTTCTTTATAAAAAAGGGTTTTAAACCTGGTTTCTAAATGCCTTTTCAGCTCCTGAACATTTTTAAAAGCAGAAATATAGTCCTTATAGTAAACATAAGGACCGCTGTTAATAATCTTGGGATTCCAGCCCGGAGCCAGGAAAATCAAAGCCACTAAAACCACCAGCGAGCCTGCCTGAAAAGAAAGCTTTATCTGAGTTTTGATTTTCTCCCCGCTGATAAAACCGAGCCCAATTAAAATGCTCAGGGCACTGGCAAATATCAGGCTGTTTTTTAATCCCAGGGCAGAAATCAAAACAAATCCACATAAAAAAGAGCCAGCAATTGCTCCAATCGTGTTCCAGGCATAAACCTCGCCTACCGCTTCCCCCACCCCTCCTCTCAGCTGAGAATAAAGCCGACAGACTAAAGGGAAAAGCGCTCCCATTAAAAAGGTGGGAAGAAAAATCAAGCCCATTCCAATTAAAAATTCCAGAGCCAGCCAGGCGGTATAGCTTTCCGGGCGGTAAATAAAAATCATCCATAAAGGAAGCTGGGCAAAGAAAGGCACCACTGCCCAGGCGGTTATTCCAATCAAAAGCTCAAAAATTCCCACCCAGAGCCAGAGCCTTTTTATCTTATCCACCAGCGGGGTAATCACCCCGGCTCCCACTGCCAGCCCGGCAATATAAGCGGTGAGAATCAGGCTCAAAACATATAAGGTGGTGCCCAGGCTCAAAATTAAAGCCCGGCTCCAGGCAACCTGATAGACCATTGCAGAACATCCGCTCAATGCATAACCCAAAAGAACCAGACCAGCTTTAAGATTAAAAGCCCTTTCCCGCTCCTGCTCCTCCAGCTGAGGCTTAACCGGCACAAACTCCTTGCGCCGAGCCTGAAATAAAATAAGAATAGTAAAAAATATTAAAAGATTTATCCCGGCAGATAAATACAAAGTATGCATCTGACCCAGAGTTGGAATTAAAATCATCCCGGAAAGAAAACTCCCGGCAACCGCCCCAGCAGTGTTGGTGGTATAAAGCCCGCCGGTAGCTTCTCCGAACCGCTCCGGCTTGGAATAAATATATCTGACCAGAATCGGCAGGGTGGCGCCCATCAGGGTGGTGGGAAAAACCAGGATTAAAAGCGAGAAGAAAAACCGAACCAGAAGCTCCAAAAAACGATGCGAAACCAGCACCGGATACAGCCCATCAAAAATCGGATTCAAGCCCTGAATCAATAGGGGAATCAAAAGGCAGTAAATTCCCACCCCGGCTTCTAAAATTCCGTAAAGCAAAAGCGGGCTGGTTTTGAGCCGGTCCGCATATCTTCCTCCCAGCCATCCTCCCAGAGCCAGACCCGACATATAAGCCACCAGCACGGTGGTAAAAGAATAAACCGTGCCTCCCATCACCAGGACAAAAAGCCGGGTCCAGAGCACCTCATAAACCAATCCACAAAGACCAGAAAAAAAGAAAAATAAATATACCAGCCGACGCATCA
>CAZKMM010000096.1:0-10402 GCA_964553915.1 uncultured bacterium | reverse complement strand
AGATATGAAGATGGAGCTTTTGGAAGAGGGCAAGGATTATCAGATGTATCTTTTGAGCTGGAAGAGTCAGTATCAACCGGTAAATCCTGAGTTCTGGAAGCTGTATAAAAACTATCAGGAGACCTGGACCGCTTATGCGGTATATCTCAGGCATAAAAAGCCGGTAGAATCTGCAATGGCAATAGTTCACGGCTGGACCGGGGGAGATGTGACCAAGAAGTATAACATCAAGCACAATGGGATGTGGGAGATGTTTGAGCTGGGATTTGATGTTGCTCTTCTCCAACAGCCCTATCATGGTTTGCGTGAGCCAAAGGATTCGCTTTTTTCTGGAGAGCTTTTTCTCAGCGCAGAGGTGAGCAGACTAAATGAAGCAATGTGCCAGGCGGTGAGCGATTTTCGGAGCCTGGTTCACTGGCTCCGCCAGGAGCATAAGCTGGTGGGAATTAGAGGCGGGAGCCTGGGCGGAGTGGTCACGCTGGCAACCGCGGTGGCAGAACCCGAGCTGGATTTTGCCATTGCCCTGGTGCCTCCTTCCAGCTGGGCAGATATTGGAACTGAGAACAAGCTGGTGCCTTATGTGATTCAGGGCATCTGGAACAGTGGGATTGGACTGGATGAAGCCAAGCGGATTTTATATCCTGCCAGTCCTGCGAACTATCAGCCGGCAATTCCCAGAGAGGACATTTTAATCATAGCTGGAATGGGAGATAATTTTGTCCCACCGCTTCAGCCAATTCTGGTCTGGGAAAGATGGGGCAAGCCTCAGATTTACTGGTATCCGGGCGGACATATTGTTCATTTCGGGAAAAAGAAAATCAAACAGGTGGAAGAAGAATTTTTGAACCGCCAGCTTAAAAAACTCAAGAAAAATACCAGCTAATGCCAAAGTTTATTCAAAAACGATTTGCCCTGATTGCCTGCTCGGTGCTCTGGCGGGAATTTGCTTATTTTTCCAGCCAGAGCAAGCATTTAATTCGCTTTTATTTCCAGCCTCAGGGTTTGCATAATAATCCCGCGGAAATGAAAAAAAGACTCCAGAGAGTAATTGATGAAATAGAATCCAGCAAACAATTTGACTGCTTGCTTTTTGGCTACGGACTTTGCTCCCGGGGGATAGAGGGACTGAAAAGCCGAGCCACTCCAATGGTGTTTGCCCGGGCTCATGACTGCCTGACCTTTTTACTCGGCTCCCGTGCCCGCCAGAAAGAAATTTATCAAAAATATCCTGATGCCTACTGGTATAGTCCGGGCTGGATAGAAACCGGCACCCAGCCCAGCCGGGAAAGAATTGAAAAGAGCCTTGCCTGGCTCAGAGAGAGATATGGCGAGGAAAAAGCCCGCTGGCTCCTTGGCGAGCTGGAGAGCTGGCTGAGAAATTATCATCGGGCAATTTATATTGACCTCGGGGTAGGAGCTCGCTCGGAATATCTGGCTTATGCTCGTGCCTGTGCCCGGGAACTGGGCTGGGAACTGGTTGAGCTGGAAGGAGATGCCCGACTGGTTAAGGGACTGGTTTTTGGGGAATGGAGCGAGGAGGATTTTTTAGTGGTTCCGCCCGGAGCAGAGGTTCGGCTCAGCCACGACCAGGACCTGCTCACCTATCAGCCTTCGGGAAAATCCGCTCCCGGACAAAAATAATAGAGCTATTTTGAAGGATATTCTTCTAAAGCTTTTGCCAGATAGTAAGGGAGCTTGGAGAGGTTTTTTTCTTTGGGAAAATTCCGGGAAAACCATTCTATAGCAAAAAGCACCTGCTTGCGGGTAAATCCCTCTTCTAAAAGCTCAGTGATAATCGCCTGAGCCTCATCCTTTTCCTCAGGAGATGGGGATTTGCCCCGAAGTTGATAAAACCTCTGAGCAAGCTCGCTTAAAGATATAGAGGGTTTTGTCTCTGCTCGCTCCTCGGTCAGGGGAGATTCTAAGGGCTTTTTCGGAGGAGAAGGAAGCCGGGTTTTTATTTTTATGCTCTGCTTTTTTCCCTCCTCCGCCTGATAGCCCATCCTTTCTTTTATAACCTCTGCTGGGTGATACACCCGCCAGAGCGTGCCCCCGGTATTGCGATGGAGAGGCTTGATAAACCCTTTTTTCACCAGACCTTCCAGCGCAGTATTGAGCCGGCGAAGGCTCAAGCCGGTTCGCTGGGCAATTAGCCTCTTTCCTACCCGGCAAAAATTTTTATTCTCGCCATAAGAAAGCCGGAAAAACTGAAAATAACAAACCTGCTCAATCGGGCTGAGACGGGAGCCGAGCAGGTCAAAAACCTCTCTGGGAATAGAAAGGGTGCCAGCCTTTATTATCACCCCGCCCAGCTTTTCTCCCTGATACTCAAAAACCGGCGCTGGTGGTCTGGCTTGCTCTACCCTTTTTTCTATCTCAGAAATTAGCTGGTCTTTTTGGAGGGAAGAGGTTTTTAATTCCCGGCTTCCAGGGATTGGACGGTAATAATAGGTAGATTTTTGCTTCATTTCTTCTTATATACCTCTTTCTCTCCTCATCTGTCAAGGAAATGCGGGGATTTAGCCTGGCGGATAATTGACATCTTCAAGCCTTTGCCAGTAATATGCTATTGTTATGACTTCCCGGTCAATTAAAAGCCAGAATATTATTTTAATCGGGATTATTCTGGGGGTGATTATTGGTGCCCTGCTCGGTCATTATGCTCCAAAAAAGGCAATTTCTTTGAAGTTTCTGGGAGATATTTTTCTTCGGGCACTTTTTATGCTTGTGGTTCCTCTGGTGATTGTATCAATGATAAGTGGCATCACCCATCTGGAAAATCTCCGCAAGCTGGGTCCTCTGGGTGGAAGAACCATTGCTTATTACCTTCTTACCACCCTGATTTCCGTGACCATCGGGATAATCCTGGTTAACATTATTCAGCCGGGAAAAGGGATTGGCAAGCCCACAGATTATTTTCCTCAGGCTCGCTATCAGATTATTCCCAAGCCCCTTCTGGGAGGGGCGGAAATCAAATTGCTGGAAGAAAAATATAAATTCTCCCGCACCTCCTACCAGAAGGGATATGTGGTCAAACTTCTGGACCAGAATCTCATCGGATATATAGACTCTTCCGCAGATGCTGATGAAAAAAAGCTGGTGGTGAGCTATTTTCTCAACCCGGAAGGAAAAAAGGTTGAGCCCGAACCTCAAGGGATGGGGCTGGAAATCACCCTTGAAGAGCGAAAATTCTCTTTTCTTGATGTCATCATCGGGCTGGTGCCCAGAAACCTGTTCAAAGCAATGATGGAAGATAATATTCTTTCCTTAATCCTCTTTTCCCTGATTTTGGGCGGGATTCTGGTTTCCCTGGGAGAAAAAGCCCGACCCCTGATTGAATTCATTGACAGCCTGAACCTGGCGATTATGCGGTTTGTGGAGCTGGTGATGTATTTTGCTCCAATAGGAATTCTCGGCTTGGTCTCTGCCCGGCTCGGTCAGGCAGAGCTAAGTCTTCCCGGCGGATTTTTCGGAGAGCTTGCCCGGCTGGGGAAATATGCGGGCACTGTGATTATTGGGCTTTTAATCCATAGCCTTATTATCCTTCCTTTGCTCCTGAAATTTCTTGGCAGAAGAAAAGTGGGGGAATACTTTAAAAATCTTCTTCCTGCTCTGCTCACTGCTTTTTCCACTGCTTCCAGCTCTGCTACCCTGCCGGTGACAATTGATTGCACCCGGGAGCGAAACCGGATTTCAGAAAAAGTGGCTAACTTTATCCTTCCACTGGGAGCAACCATCAATATGGACGGCACCGCTCTTTATGAGGCAGTAGCCGCGATTTTTATCGCTCAGGTATATGGAGTGCCTTTGAGCTTTGGCGACCAGTTAATTGTGGTAATAACCGCTACTTTAGCAGCCATTGGCGCGGCGGGAATTCCCGAAGCCGGCTTGATTACAATGCTGATTGTTCTCAAAGCGGTTAATCTTCCCACCGAAGGCATTGCGGTGATTTTAGCTATTGACTGGTTTTTGGACCGGTGCCGAACCACGGTCAATGTCTGGGGAGATACAGTGGGCTGTGCAGTGGTGGAAAGACTGGAAAAAATTGGCTCAGCGAAAACTTAGCTTTTTTAAATCCTGCACCAGAAGTCTTAATCTTCCCTGCTCCGAAGAATAATCCAGTTGATAGACCAAATCCACCACCTCTCCTGGCTTGAGCTTCAGTTCCCCAGGTGCCCGAAAATACCAGCCAGGTAAGCTGGTGCGATTCTCCTGAACCACCATCCGCAGATGCTTTTCTTTTCTCCACTCCACATCCACCACTTTTACCGCCCGGGCAACCAAAACCGGAGTGGGATTGCCCGGACCAAAAGGACGAAGCTGGTCCAGTTCCTTGAGTAGTTGAGGAGAGATCTGGTCCAGGGGCAGTTCCGCATCACAAAACAAAGTGGGCTGAAAAGCTTCAGAAGAAGCAAGCTCGCTTACCGCTTTTTCAAATGCTTCCCGGAAGTGCTCCAGCTGGTTCCGATGCAGGCTCAAGCCACAGGCAAGTTTATGACCTCCGTATTCTAAAAGATAATCCTGACATTTTACCAGACTGGCATAAAGGTCCAGTCCCTCAATTCCCCGGGCAGAGCCCCGGCTCAGCTCCCCCTCCACACAGAGCACCACCGCGGGTCGGAAATACCTCTCCCGAAGCCTCTGGGCAACAATCCCCACCACTCCCGGATGCCAGCCCTCACCCCATACCACCAGACTCTTCCTGCTGGATAAATCCTGCCAGGATTCTATCTGCTCTATTGCCTGATTTAAAATCTGCTCCTCTATTCGCTGGCGGAGTTGATTCCTTCGCTCCAGCTCCTGCGCCAGCTGATTTGCCCGCTTCGGGTCAGTGCAAAGCAGAATCTCCAGAGAGGGGTCCGGCTCATCAATTCTTCCCGCAGAATTCAGCCGGGGAGCAAGCCGGAAAGCAACATCTCCATAGCTAATCTCTCCTTCAAGGTCTGCCTGCTTTTTTAAAAGCCGAAGCCCGAACCGGGAAGTATTCTCCAGCTCCTTAAACCCGTAAGCTAAAAGAATCCGGTTAAGCCCATAAGCAGGAGCCACATCTGCCACTGTGCCCAGAGCCACCAGGTCCAAAAGCTTTTTTAAATTTGGCTCAGAATTAGTTTTAAAATATCCTTTTTCCCGGAGCAATTGCCTGAGTTTTAAAAGCAGGAAAAAAACCAGCCCGGCAGAGCAGAGAATTTTAAATTGCCCGGGAAAATTTCCCAGATGAGGGTCAAGCACCAGGTCTGCCGGGGGAGAGGTGTGAGCCGGCTGGTGGTGGTCAATAATTAAAACCTTCAGTCCCAGCTCCTTTGCCCGCTGAACCGCGGAAAAATCCTTAATCCCGCAGTCCACTGCCACCAGCAATTTAATCCCCTTTTTCGCCAGCTCCTCCACTCCGGAAATGCTCAACCCATACCCATCCTCCAGCCGATGGGGAAGATAGTATTCAGGAGAAAGACCGAGCTGAGTTAAAAAATCCAAAAGCAGGCTGGTGGCAGTAATTCCATCAACATCATAATCACCATAAATCCCGATTTTTTCCTCCACCAGAATCGCCTCTGCCAGTAAATCAGCAAAAGGGGTGAAATCCTCCAGACCGGAATCATCAATTAAATCCTCCAGAGCAAAGGAGAGAAATTTTTTTGCTTCCTGAGCTGTGGTTATTCCCCGATTAAGCAGAATCCAGGCTAAAAATTTGCTGATGCCCGCTCGCTGGCTCAGCCGGGCGATGGCATCTTTGTCCGGAGTTAAAATCTTCCAGTGGCGAATCATCTCCGCTTAAATTAGCTGGGAAAAGCTCAGGACAATCATTGCACTTCCCACCGCAATTTTGCTGATTACCGAACCAAGCCGTCCCAATAAAGCAGAAATCCCGGACTGATAGGCTTTTTTCCAGGCTCGCTCAAAAACCAGCTCCACCAAAAAGGCGCCCAAAAATGCTCCGAGAAATGCTCCCAGAACCGTGCCCAGAACCGGCAGGGGTCCGCTGAGCAGAATTGCCCCGAGAATCCCGAAGCCCAGAGCAGACCAGCTCGCCTTCCTGCTCGCTCCCATTCTTCGGGTGCCAAAGTATCCAACCAGAAATTCCAACAGCTCCCCTAAAACTGCCAGCCCCAAAAGTATCAGCAAAATCATCCAGCCAATTTTCTCAAAGCCAGTAATGGCTGAGGCAATAAACGCCAAAACCAGAATTATCCAGGTGCCGGGAAGACCAATGACCACAGAAGCCAGGGCTCCAAGCATAAATATCCCGAGAAAAATCAGCCCAACAATCTTTAAAGCCACCATTTGCTATTTCTTGCCTTTTGCCGGGGTGCTTTTCGCTCCTCTTAATTCCTGAAGGAAAATTACCAGAGAACTGGCAACATAAATGGAAGAATAAGTCCCGACCACAATCCCAATAATTAAAACCAGGGAAAAGTCCCGAATTACCCCTCCGCCGAAAATATAAAGAAAAACCACTGCCATTAAAGTGGTAAGACTGGTAAGCACAGTCCGACTTAAAGTCTGATTTATGCTCTGATTAACCAGACGAGGAAAATCCCCTACCCTCCCCCGACGAATATTCTCACGAATCCGGTCGTAAACCACAATGGTATCATTTACCGAATATCCAATGATAGTAAGAAGCGCAGCAATAATCGCCAGGCTCCACTCCCGCTGAAAGAGCACATAAATACCCGCAGTAATGACCGTGTCGTGAATCAAAGCCAGAACCGCACCAAAGGCATAGCGGAACTCAAACCGAATTCCCACATAAAGCAAAATTCCGATCAGGGCATAAATCATTGCCTGAATGCCTTTTTCCTGCAGTTCCTTACCCACCCGGGGACCCACATACTCTACATCCTGAATTTGAAAACTCTTCGCTCCAAATTTTTCCTCGAGCTTCTCCTCAATCAGGGTGCTTGCCTGAACCTTTTCTGAGCCAGCTTTTCCTTTTGCCTCCTCAGCGCGAACCAGATAATCCTGATAGCCCCCTTCCTGCTCAAAACTCTTTCCCCGAAGAGATTGAATTTGAATCTCTCCCAGTCCCAAGTCGGACAAAACCGCCCGAAGTTCCCCAATTTCCACCGGCTGAAAAAAGCGAACCCTAAGCTCGGTGCCTCCTTTAAAATCAATTCCCCAGTTGGGACCAGGGACAATGAAGCTGACAATTGCCAAAAAGAACAACCCCGAAGAAACCAGCAAAAACACCAGACGCCAGCGAACAAAATTAATTTCAATACCTGGTTTGATTAACTCCATTTTTCCACTCCTTAACTGGCAGTTTTAATTCCAATACTGAGTTTCTCTCGCATTCTGCCCCGAGCAAAAATCAGCTCATAAATCGTGCGGGTAACAAACAGAGCGGTAAAGAGACTGCTGAAAATTCCCAGAGTAAGGGTGACCGCAAAACCCCGAATCGGACCCGTGCCCACCTGAAATAAAATCGCGGCAGCAATTAAAGTGGTAATATTC
Organism: uncultured bacterium; assembly: GCA_964553915.1. Classification (GTDB taxonomy): domain Bacteria; phylum RBG-13-61-14; class RBG-13-61-14; order RBG-13-61-14; family DRUE01; genus CAZKMM01. Next base: position 2,950 of record CAZKMM010000096.1, on the reverse strand, counting down.
GCATCCAGAATTGTCCACAAAGAGCGTTGATACCCTGCCTCCACGGCACTGCGAGGAGTTTTACCCAACCGCCATTCTTCCCGAATCCGCTCAAAAATAATGATATTGGCATCCACGGCCATTCCCACGGTCAGGGCAATTCCGGCAATGCCCGGTAAGGTCAGAGTAGCCCGAAGCCCGGCTAAAGCGGCCATAATAAAGAGTAAATTAAGTGCCAGAGCTATATCGGCAATTAATCCTGCTCCGGAATAATAAACCACCATAAAAACAACCACCGCAATTCCACCAATCAAAATTGCCCATTTCCCACGATTGATTAAGTCTTTTCCCAGACTGGGTCCCACGGTTCTTTCTTCCTCAATCTCTATTTCCACGGGCAAAGCTCCTGCCCGAAGAACTATTGCCAGGTCCCTTGCCTCCTGAAAGGTGAAGTTGCCTTCAATCACTCCCCGGTCATATATCCTCGCCCGAATCACCGGGGCACTGCGAACCTTTCCTTCCAGAACAATTGCCAGCCTCTCGCCAATATTCTCTCCGGTGATACGGGCAAATCTCCTTGCCCCTTCTAAATTAAACTGGAAATTAACCACCGCTCCGCCCAGTCCGGTGCTCTGCACCCCGACCCGGGCATCTACCAGATAATCGCCAGTAATCTTGGGCTCTTCCTTGAGCAGATACCAGCCAGTGATGTTCCCCTGATTATCCACCTCAGGAAGAAGCCTTTTTCCCGCAGGAACCACTCCTCCCAGCCTCTCCAGAAGCGCCTCCTTGCTGGTAGCAAAATCCTCCACCAGCATAAATTCCAGTTTAGCGGTGCGTTTGATTATGTTCAGCACTCGCTGGCGGTCTTCTTCTTTAATCCCGGGAAGCTGAAGCACAATCCGGTCTTTCCCCTGCCTCTGGATGCTTGGCTCGGTCACACCAAATTCATCCACCCGGCCCCGAAGGGTCTCCATCACCTGGCGAACCGCGTTCATCCGAAGCTCATTAGCATAATCAGAATCCAGCTGATAAATAGGAGCAAGAGTGGTGCCCCGACCGGTCAGATGCAGTAATCGTTTATATTCCTCCTGAATTAACCGCCCGCCTTTATCCAGATTTTCTTTGTCCGGAAACTGAATTTGAATCTGGTCAAGCCCTAAAGTTTCTATCTTTTCAAATTTAACCCTTTTTTCCCGGAAGCGGTGGCGCAGGTAATCTTTAATCTGAAGCATCTCATTCTTTACCGCTTCTTCGGTTTTCACTCCCACTACCAGATGCATTCCTCCCTGAAGGTCCAGCCCCAGCACCACTGCTCGGGTGGGAAGAATTTTTGCCTTTTTCCACCAGCTGGGCATCCTGCTTTGATTTCTGGTATAATCCCACATCAAGCTCGGGGCAATTAAAAATAATCCAATCACCACCGAAGCAATAATAATTCCCAGCCTGATTTTCAAAGCCCGGTTCATTCTTTTGCCTCCTTAAGTTATTACTGCCCTTCTCCTTCTGCCTTCTTTACTACCTGGGTAATAGCAGACTTGGCTACCTTGATTCTCACTTTGGGTGAAATCTCCAGAGTCACGCTCTGGTCTGCTACCCCGGTAATTTTTCCATAAATCCCGCCCGCGGTAAGAACCTCATCTCCTCGCTTGATGTTCTCAAGCATTTTTTTTCGCTCCTGCTGTCTTCTCCGCTGGGGCATATGAATCAGAAAATAGTAAAAAACCACCAGAATTAAAAGTGGAAGCAGTAAAGCCCCCACTCCGCCTGTGCCAGCTGGTTTATCTGCTGCCCAGGCGGCAGGTATTAACCAATCAAGCATTTTTCCTCTCCTTAAATTTATTTTTCCAGTTTTGGTAAAATTCCTCAAATTCGCCGGAAAGAATTGCTTCCCGAACCTGAGAAAAAAACTTCTTAAAATGATACAAATTATGCCAGGTATTGAGCCGGATGCCAAGAATTTCTCCACTTAGATACAGATGCCTGAGATATGCCCGGGAATAGTTCTGGCAAACATAACAATCGCATTCCGGGTCCGGTGGATTTGGGTCCCGGGCAAATTCAGCTTTTTTTATGCTCAGGGTTCCCTGACTGGTAAAGAGCTGACCGTTTCTCGCATTACGGGTGGGAAGAACACAATCAAAAAGGTCTATCCCGGACCTGATTGCTTCCAGACATTCCTCCAGCGGTCCCACCCCCATTAAATATCTGGGCAGGTGCTCGGGCAAAATCTGACCCATCTCCCCAACCACCTCCTGACGAATCTCCCGCTCTTCTCCTACTGCCAATCCTCCCAGAGCATAACCCGAAAATCCGATTTGGTAAAGTTGCTCAAAACAATCTTTTCGGAGCTGGAGATTAACCCCGCCCTGGACAATGGCAAAAAGCATCTGGTCTGAGCCGGTCTTGGCTTTTTTGCTCCTCTCTGCCCACCGGACCGTGCGCCGGACCGATTCCCGAAGCCGGGATTCATCTGCCGGATAAGGCGGACAATCATCCAGAGGCATAATCAAATCCGCCCCCAGCTCCTGTTGAATCTCCATTACCTTTTCCGGGCTGAAAAAATGCTTTGAGCCATCAATATGAGAGCGGAACTCCACCCCTTCATCGCTTAGTTTCCTTAGCTCTGCCAGACTGTAAACCTGAAACCCGCCGGAATCGGTGAGAATCGCCCGCTCCCAGTTGATAAATTTATGAAGCCCGCCCAGCTGAGCAATTAAGCGGGAGCCGGGGCGAAGATAAAGATGATAGGCATTTGCCAAGATCAGCTCATAGCCGAGCTCCTTAAGCTCCTCCGGGCTCATTGCCTTTACTGTCCCCTGAGTGCCCACCGGCATAAAGGCAGGAGTTTGAACCTGATAATGCGGAGTCTTCAAAAGACCAGCTCGAGCACCTCCCTGCCGGGCAATAATCTGGAATTCAAAGCTCATTTCTAAATAATTAACATACAATCCCCATAGCTTAAAAATCT
>CAZKMM010000095.1:1221-10449 GCA_964553915.1 uncultured bacterium | reverse complement strand
GGGTGAGCATCCGCACCTCAGTGAGATAACTCAATAGATACTTAATATCTGCCCCTGCTTTCGCATTTTCTTTTCTCAGCTCCATCCCTTCCTCCTCATACCAGTATATTGACACATTTTTTAATAACATACAAGATATTGGGTTGTCAAGGAAAAAATTTCGGCAAGATTTTAACTTTTTGAAAAGATTAAAGAAAAAAAATTAAAAGAAGAAAAGCAAAATCCAGATAAAGGCGGTTGGAATTTATAAAATTGGTCAAGAAAGTATAAACACTACGCCCTGATTTATTACCCGCGAGTGGTTAAAGAATGTTAATCTAATTTTTTTGGGTTTAATTTCTAAGCAAGGTTCTGGACTTTTTGAGGATAGCTTAAAGTAAAAAAACCACATATTTCTTTAAGCTGAGTTTATTCTTCTAATTCTTCCTGTTCCTCTGCTTCCATAAGGATTTTTTCCGCTTCAGGAGCTGGCAGTTCTTCAACCCGTTTCAATTTTCTGCTAATGATTTTTGTTCTCTTAGTAGCATCATCTATTCTGCTCTGGGCATGCTGGATATGTTCACTGGCTTTTCTCAGGTTATCCATAAATGTATTTAAATCAGTTTTAATGGCGGAGAGAAGCTTCCAGACCTCGCTGGCTTTTTGCTCTATTGCCAGGGTTTTAAATCCCATTTGCAGGCTATTTAAAAATGCCAGCAGAGTTGAAGGACCGGTGGTAGTCACCCGGTATTGATTCTGGATGCTTTCAAATAAGCCTGGTCTTCGCAGGACCTCCGCATAAAGTCCTTCAATTGGAAGAAACATAATAGCAAAGTCAGTGGTCAGGGGAGGTGAAATATATTTTTTCTTGATTTCTTGAGCCTGGAGCTTAACTGCAGTTTCCAGACTCTTTCCGCTTTCCATAATCAGTTCTTTATCTGCCTGCTCATAAGCGGAGAGAAGACGCTCATATTCTCCCAGAGGAAATTTAGAATCAATGGGTAAAAGCACGGTTTCGTCGTCTTTGCCGGGAAGTTTGATGGCAAAATCAACTTTATTCCCATTGATGGGAGCCTGTTTTTGATACTGCTCCGGGGTGAGAACTTCATCAATTAACCTCTCCAGCTGAACCTCTCCCAACACCCCCATCACCCGAACATTGGTCAGAACCTTTTTTAAATTTCCCACCTCGCTGGCAAGCTTCTGCATTTCTCCCAAGCCTTTGTAAACTGATTCCAGCCTTTCGCTCACCTGACTGAAAGATTCGGTTAATCTTTTTTCCAAAGTGGTCTGGAGCTTTTCATCCACGGTCTTTCTCATTTCCTCCAGACGCTGGGCATTTTCCTGTTGAATGGCTTTTAAATTCTCATCCACTGCCCTTCGGATATTTTCCAGCTTCTCCTCATTAAGCCGGGTTAAATCCATTACCTGCTTTGAGGAGCTGTCCAGAAGATTCTTCAGAGCCTGTCCCAGCTCTTCCCGATTGGCTCTGGTCTCTTCCCTGATTCTTTGCTCAATTTGAGAAAGCCCATCAAAAATTTGACCAATCCGCTCGGAAAAACGAACCAGCTCCTTTTCCATCCCCCCGGAACTAAGAGCGGAACGAATCAAAACATAAGCCAGAATTAAAACCACACCAGCTCCGACCGCGGTTGCTAATGCAATCTGCCACCAAGCCATTTATTTCCCTCCTTCTTTACTCTAAAAATTGATATTAAAACCAGGTTTTGTCAAAAGCGGTCAATTTTGAAAGAATATCTTTTAGAAATTTTGCTTTAAAATAAATAGAATGACCGCAGAAACAAAAACCGGGATTCTTTTTCGGCTGAAAAAAATCTTTTTCCCGGGCTGGCTGGTCAACCGCCAGGTAAAAATAACCTCTCTGGGCTGGATTTACCTGGGGATGATTTTTGTCTTTGGATTCTCTGCTATCAATACTGGCAATAATCTTCTTTATCTTATTTTTGGGGTAATGGTCAGTCTTTTAATTGCCAGCTTCTGGCTGAGTGAAATGAATATCACCGAGCTGGAAATTTCCAGATATCTTCCCAGAGAGGTATATGCTCAAAGAGAATTTATTTTCAAATACGAGCTAAAAAACCTGAAAAAATTTTTCCCCGGTTGTGCAATCAGAATTGAAGAAAAGATAGCGGGAAAAATTTCTCAGGCTTACTTTCCACTGGTAGAAGCGGGAAAATCCCAGAGCTATTATTCCAAATTGTCTTTAAAAAATCGGGGCAGGTGCCGACTGAACCGGTTAAGTTTAAAAACCCGCTTTCCTTTTGGATTTTTTGAAAAAGGAAAGCGAATAAATTTAAAGGACGAGATTGTGGTTTTTCCTGCCCTGATAGAGTTAAAGGAGATTCTTCCTCATCTTTCCGGGGGATGGGGCGAGTTTGTTTCTCTGGAAAAGGGAGCCGGGCTGGAATTGTCTGGCTTTCGGGACTATCAACCCGGAGACCATCCGCACTGGATTTCCTGGAAAGCAAGTGTTCGGGCTCAGAGATTAAAAGTTAGAGAAGGGCTAAAAGAAAAGGAGCAGAAGATTGTGATTGAATTAAAGCTTGCTCTTGAAGATGAAAAAAACAAAAGGGAAAAAGAGCGGAAAATCTCCCTGGCAATGACTTTATCCAAAGAGCTTTTAGAGCGGGGGTATGAACTTCGGCTGGAATTAGATGGAAAAGGAATTGATTTTGGAAGAGGAGCTTCACAGGTCCGGCGGATTGGTTATTTTCTGGCTCTTTTTGATGACCCGGAGGCTCCAGTGGGAGGAGAGAAGCTCTCCCTGATTTCCCAAGCTTATCAAAAAATTATTATTTAGCCCTTCTCCATCTCAGCCCAATTTTGCTCTTTTTTCTCCAAAAGACTGCTAATCACTTCTAACAGTTCCTGATTTTCAAACGGTTTTTCTACAAAAGCATTCGCCCCTAATTTATAGCTCTGAAACCGATTTTCTCCATCCGGATAACCGGTAATAATTACCACTGGAATTTTTTTGTATCTGGGATTTTTTCTCAAGCCTCTGATTAAATCCAGCCCCCCAATCCAGCTCATTTTTATATCTAAAAGAATCAAGCTCGGTTCTTCTTCTCTTAATTTGGAAAGGAATTCCAGCGGAGAAGTAAAAAACTCACATTCATATCCATTTCTTTTTAAAAGCCGAGAGATAGACTTCCCGAGATTTTCATCATCATCTACTACAAAAACTTTTTCGCCTGGAGTTTTTACTTGATAATCAACCACATCTAATTGCTTCTGTTTCATCCAATCCCCTCCTAATAAATTCATTTTTTGATGAGCTGAATCGGTTAAAAGTTTTGGGGTTGCTTTTAAAGAAATATTCGGTAAAATATAGCAAAACTTAAGCTGGGGTTAAGAGATGAAGCGGACTTATCAGCCTCATAATATTAAACGGCGTCGCACCCACGGTTTTAGAGCCCGGATGCAAACCAAGGGGGGGAGAAGGGTTTTAAAAAGAAGGCGTCAAAAAGGCAGGCATCGGCTTACGGTCTCTACTCCCCGCAAGCGTTAGATGCGCGAATATATCTTAAGAAAAAAAGACCGGCTTCGCACTGATTCTGAATATCAGGCGGTTCGCAAGCAGGGGAAAAGGTTTCGGACAAAAAATTTTCTGGTTAATTATCTGGTGCGGGATGATAGTCAAATTAGGCTGGGAGTAATTACTTCCAGCAAATTCAAAAAAACAGTGGCACGAAACCGGGCTAAACGGCTTTTGCGAGAATTTTTTCGGCTTAACCGAAAAGAGATAAAATCAATTTTAGCATCTGCGATAAAAAGAGAGGATTTGGGTTTGGACCTGATTTTTGTTGCTTATCCCGGGGCAGAGCTTTTAAAATATCAGGAAGTAAGAGATGAGCTGATTGAAGGGTTTAAGAAAGAAGCGGAGAGGCTGAAAAGAGATGCTGAAAAAACTGGCAGTTGCTTTAATTAAGTTATATCAAAAAATTATTTCCCCGCTTTTAGGGGCTAATTGCAGGTTTTATCCAACCTGCTCTCAGTATGCTCTGGAGGCAATTGAAAAATATGGTTTTTTTAAAGGGGGCTGGATGGCGCTTCGGCGGATTCTTCGCTGTCATCCTTTCCATCCCGGAGGTTATGACCCGGTTCCCTGAGCAGGAGAAAAATGGAAGAAAGAGACCCGGTTTTAGAGCGGAATTTTATCATCTTTATGATTATTTCTATTGCGGTGATTTTCGGCTGGATGTATTTAATGGGGAAAAAAGCTCCTCCCCCAAAACCAAAAACCCCTCCGGCACAGGTCGCGGAAACCAAAGAAGAACCAGAAAAGAAACCACCAGGAGAAAAAAAGCAAGCCCCTCCTCTTAAAGAGGAACTGCCTGAGAAGATAAAGCCTTTATCGGTTCAGAAGGAGCAGGAGGTAATTGTCCAAAATTCCCGGTATCGGATTGTCTTTACCAACCGGGGAGCGGTGCCGGTAAGCTGGGAACTATTGAAATATAAAGACCGGGTATATTTCCCTTATGAAATCAGTCTTCGCTGGCCGCCCTTTAGAAAGGTGCCGAAATTTGAGCCCAGACCCATTCAGTTAATTAAACCAGAATTAAGGGAAAAGCCCCCTTTGCGGTGCAAGATTGTTATCAACGGACAGGAACTTGGAGAGGACCTTTCCTGGCAGACAAATCAAACCCGCCTGCACGTGGATTCGGAAAAACAGAGTCTGGAATTCAAGCTTCCTCTGGGCAATGGAGTTTATCTAAGCAAGATTTATACATTTTATCCGGATAATTATCAGGTAGACCTTAAAATTAGATATTCCGGGATAGAAATAGACCCAAAGAAAAGCGAAGCGGATTTTTATCTGAGTTTTATTTTTGAGCCCCTGAACCGCCTGGCAAGAATCAATTTCCACGGTCCCATCCTTCATACCGGAGAGAAACTGGTAAAAATTCCACTTAAGGATTTAAACAAACAAGCCCGCACCGAAAAAGTGGCAGACTGGGCCGGATTTACAGATAGCTATTTTCTTTATGCTCTGCTTGCTCCTAAAGATGCCCCTCTTTCAGTTCTTGCCTATTACAGCGGTCCCAAGGAATTACTGAAAGAGAAAAAAGCCAATAAGGAATATTCCTTAAAACTTGGATTCCGCCCCAGTGCCCGGATTCTTGCGGAAAACTCTCTTGCAGAGCTGGAGCTATATTTTGGTCCCAAGGAAAAAGAAACCCTTGAAAAAGCCCGAAAAACCCTGGGAATGGCAATAGATTATGGAATCTGGTGGCCAATAGCTCTGCCCCTGATGTATGCCCTCAAGTATATCAACAAAGTGGTTCATAATTATGGCTGGTCAATTGTTATCCTCACCATTATTTTGCGGATGGCAATGTTTCCGCTCACCAGAAAGAGCCAGAAATCCATCAAAGAATTTCAAAAGCTTCAGCCGGAAATAGAAAAAATCCGGAAAAAATATCCAGATGACCGGATGAAACAGCAGGAGGAAATCCTCGCTCTGCAGAGAAGATATAAAATCAATCCTATGGGTGGATGCCTGCCAATGCTGATTCAAATCCCCATCTTCTTCGCCTTTTACAAAATGCTTCTGGTAAGCATAGAACTACGGCTCGCTCCCTGGATTCTCTGGATTCAAGACCTCTCCAGCAGAGACCCGCTTCTCATCCTTCCGATTCTGATGGGAGTCAGTCAGTATTTAATGCAAAAACTCACTCCCACCGCTGGTGGAGACCCTATGCAGGTAAAGATGATGCAACTACTTCCGATTTTCTTTACTTTTCTTTTGATGTATTTCCCTGCCGGCCTTTTGCTTTACTGGACAGTAAGCAATATTGTGGGAATCCTCCAGCAAATCTATGTCAACCGAACCACTACTTAAAGGAGATATAAATTGGACCAGGAAAGAAAAGAAAATCAAGAGGAAAAGCAGGGGGAAATTTTAGAGCTTGCCCACGAGATTTTATCCAGCCTGCTAAGCTATTTTCCTATCAAAAATCAGATAAAAATCACCTCAGAAAAGAGGTCAGGGAAACTTTATCTTGAAATTCAGGGGGGAGAATCCGGGATTTTAATCGGGAAAAAGGGCCAGACCCTTTCTGCCCTGGAATATGTGCTCAACCGTCTGGTTCAGCATCAAACCAGCTCCCGGGTGCGGGTGCATCTGGATTGTGATGGTTATCGGAGAAGGAGAAAACAATGGCTGGAGAGAATTGCCCGGGAGGGAGCCGAGGAAGTGGTCCGAACCGGCACCGAGGTGAGATTAGGACCAATGGAAGCAAATGAGAGAAAGGTTATTCACCTTGCCCTCAAAGACCATCCTCAGGTCTATACAGAAAGTCAGGGCTTTCATCCTTTTCGGGAAGTAGTAATCAAGCCCAAGCCTGAAAGCCAGAGCTGAAAAATAATTTAAAAGAAAGGTTCTTGCGGGCAGGTCCTGAACCTGCTCAGGGCAAAAAAATCTGGTGGTCCCAGGGAGATTCGAACTCCCGCTACCGGATTGAGAGCCCGGCGTCCTAACCACTAGACGATGGGACCACCTTTTTATTCAATCCCGCGCTTGCGGGAATTATTTTCTGGCTCGGGGCCAAGGACTCGAACCTCGACTACCGGGGCCAGAACCCGGCGTCCTGCCAATTAGACGAGCCCCGAAGCTATTAAAAATTATAAATAAAATCTTCGCACTGTCAAGCTAGATATTGTTTTCTAACCGAGCAGGCAATCAAATATACTCTTTAATTTCCGCCAAAATCTCGCTCAGCTCCCCTACCCCTTTAAACCATTCTTGTCCGGTAATCTGATTGGCAGTGGCGCAGTAAACCTGGGAGATAAGCTCTTTTAATCTGGGAGGAAGAGGCTCAGGAGAAAGCCGGCAGATTTCTTTCCAGTTCTCTCGCTCTCCAGCTTTGGCTTCTTCTACTGCCTGATACCATTCGCTCCTTCGGTAATAAATCCGGGCAATCTCCTTGCTCACCGGAATATCCTGATAGGTAAACCTGCATTCATCCAAGGTGCCGAGAACATCCACTACCATCAGGTTCCTATTCAAATCTAGAGCCAGTTCTATCTTTCCATCCTGATTCACCAGACCAATTTTTTCATATTCCTGAGTAATCAGGTGATTGATAGCCTGTGCGATTTTCTTTACCTGCTCCAGCTCCTCATCGCTCAAGCCAGAAATCTCCTTTGCTTCCTCCCAGCTTAAATACCGGTCAGTCTCCTCCAGCTTGGTAGAGACATCCAAAAGCGGTGGGTCTAATTTCTGCCCGGGCTGGGGCATTGCTTTCAAACCAAGGTCTTCGGGCTTAAGCTCTCCTTTTTTCAGCCTCTTAAAAACACTGCTCCCTTCTGGAAGACAGTTCCGATAAATTATCTCCAGAGGAAGCAAAAACCCGCCCCGGGCTGATTTTAAACTTCTGTAATCATATCTTCCCTCTTTATACTCCGGCTTGAGGACCTGCACCAGAATAATCTCCATTATCTCAGAGGGCTGGGAAAGTTGAGAAAGACTTTTCACCTCGCCCTCCTCTACCAGCCCCAGATAATGCGAAGGGATATTTATCTCTTTGAGCTTTTCAAAGAAATATCCACCTACAATTGCCAGACTTTTGCCTTTATCAGGAATGTGGTCAGGCATTTCACCCCAGTCAAATACTGAATAGCGGTCAGAAAAAATGAATCTCCCTCTGCCCAATTCCGCTGAAGTGGCAGGCTTGAGAACCTTCAGGTCTTTTACACTTCCCATATCTATTCTCCGGATTATTTTTTAAACGCTTTTTGAATAAAAGATTCAAAAACATTCTTTTCGGTTTTTGCTCCAATAATTTTATAGATAATGTTTAGCTCGGTCTCGGCTATTTTTACCGGAATCTTCCTGGCTGATTTTAAATAATTTTTTGCCTTTGCTTTAAGCTCTTTTCTTTTTGCTGGCTCTTTTGCCTCCAGATACTCAAGGGCACAAAGACTTGCCCGGGCATATAAAGAAAGTTTTTCACTCGCGGGCTTAAGCTCCAGCCAGAGCCTCTGGTTTTCAAGTTGAGAAAGTTGCTCGGGGTTTAGGCTATAACGGAGCAGGAGTTTTTCCAGCTCTATTTTTTCCTTTTCATAACTGCTGGTTTTATATGCTTCCCAGAAGCGGTCAAGTGCCTTTTTGATGGGAAGAATCTCCAGCCCCCGGGAAGGAAACATTGGATGAGCCAATAGGCAATCTGCTAAATCTTTTAGAGCCTGCTCTGCGCCTTTGCCCAATTGATTGATTGCCTCCTGATATGCCTTCCAGGGCTGATAGTCTTTTTCAGAAAAATATCTGCCCACTGTATAAAGCGGAATTTTGCTCGCTTCAGGCAGAAACATTGGATTAGAAAAAATCCCAAAAACCGCTTCCCCCAGCTTTAAATCTCTGCCCGTATAGGGACCGAGAAAAATGAATTGCTGAAGACCAACATCATTTACCGGGTAATTGTCCCAGATTAAAATTGGTCTTCTCCAGAGCTTCTTATATTCAAGTGCACTTTCCAGATCAATAACATCAGAGAAAGTAACAGACGGTCCGGTCCACATAATTAAAACTTTCGGGTCAATCTGAGAAAGGGTCTCCAGGTAGCGAGCAAAATTTTTCTTGTGCTTCTGCCAGTAAGAATAAGGGCGGGAATAAACCGTGGGCACAAAGAAAAGCTCACAATTCGGCTCCAGACTTTTCAGATATTGATTGATTTGATTGACCAGTTTAACCTGCTCCTCTGCCATTTTCTGATTTGCCCGGTTGGAGCCGGGAATATCATCCAGACACAGGGTAAAGGAACGAAATCCCAGCTCAAACATTTCCCGGAGCTTTTCTTTTAAAGCTTCAACTTCTTTGGGGGCAGTGTAATCAATATCCAGCCCTGGGGAAATCCCGTAGTTAATAGTAATTCCCAGAGCTTTGGCAGTATCAATCAGTTCCTGAAAATTCCTTTTCTCTTCTTTGGGATAACTCTCTCGCCATAGCTGGCGGTGATAAGGGTCGTTCTTGGGAGCGTAGATATAATAGTTAAAATTATTCTGAGCAAGAAAGCGAAGCAGTCGGACTCTTGCGGGATGAGACCAGGGCTGATTATAAAAACCTTCAATCACGCCCCGAATCTGCATCCGGTAATAAGGCTTTGCCCGCGGAATTTGAATGGAAATTATCCGGGCAGAGAGATTTCGGTCTCCGGAAAATCCCTCGCTTACTACTTTATAATAATATTTTTCTCCGGGTTTTACTGAGCGGTCAATAAATTCGGT
>CAZKMM010000095.1:0-1121 GCA_964553915.1 uncultured bacterium | reverse complement strand
GCTCAAAAATTACTTCTTTAATGTTTTTGAAATCTCCTCTCTTTTTCCGGGCAAGGATGGAATACCTGCCTGCCGGGTCATCACCCCATCTAATCACAATTTTAGCTATTGGAACCTCCGGCATTAATCGGTTACCAGGTTTGAGCTCCAGCCATTCACCGCTTGATTTTTTGCTCGCCCAGAAAGTTAGTGGGTCAGAATCAACCGCATATTCGCTAATCCAGTGATTGCGAACCAATGGGTTATAGAGCAGGATGCTTTTATTTCTCCCCGGAACTTCTTTTAATCTTGCCTGCCGACTGGAGCTTGCTTCTGGTATGGCGTGCCTTGCCCGATTTATACTCACCGCTTTAGACATCGTCTCTGCCTCCAGAAAAAATAAAATCAACCCAACTGAGACCAGGATAATCAGTTTTCCCTTTTTCATTTGTCGCCCTCGCTTAATGGTATCTGGCTTTATATCGTCTCGCATATTCTTCTTTATATTCTCTCACAAAAGCTTGATAGCTGTATTCAGGAGCCGGGGTCAATTCCCAGAAAATCTCCACCCTCCGGGCAGATGAGGAAAGCAGAATCCGGTCCGGATAAAAATCTTTTTCTCTTCCGTCAACTATCACTCTTCTCACCCGAGCAAAAAATGGGATATGCACCACAATTTTATCTGGTGGCTCGCGAAAATCAGGCTGAAGCTGAATCACAAACCGGTCCTTTTCTGCCCGGGCAAAAACATCAACTCTTCCAAAATAAGTATGTGCATTTTTGATAATAATCTCATCTCCTTCTCTTACCCAGCAGGGGCTGAGCACACTGAAAAGATGCAGTTTATTCCCTTCCTCCCGAATTAACATATTCCGAAGCAGGGTATTATAAAGCACTGCAAACCAGCCATGCGGAGGAAAATTGCAGAAGGAATAACCCGGCACTTCCAGGCAATAATCCCGGTTGGTCCAGGGAAAAATAGACCATTCAAACCCCTGATTGCAGGAACCGGTATGCACCAGTATTGAATAAAAATCGCTCAAAACTTCTTTTTGCTTTCCCTGCAGGAGCGAGGTTTGAGCCACCCGTTCAGTAATATAATGATGAAGAGACCTGCGATAGGTAGCAATTCCTTCTGCGTA
>CAZKMM010000094.1:2842-10470 GCA_964553915.1 uncultured bacterium | reverse complement strand
CCGGTTATTTTACAATTCTTGGAGTCAAGAAGATTAAAAGCTCGTTTCTGCTGTTCTCAATAAATTTATCCTGAAAGAGCTTGCCCAGAATGGGAATCTTTGCCAGAAAAGGAACCTGATTGGTGGTTTCACTTTCTTTGGTTTTGTAAATTCCACCAATGACAATGGTTTCACCGTCTTTGGCAATAATCTGAGTTTGCGCTTCCTTTTTATCTATGCTGGGAGCTCCTCCACTCACCACTTTTAAATTCGGTTCATTATTGCTGGCTTTAATTTCTAAAACAATGGTTCCATCGGGAGAAACATGAGGAGTGACCTCTAAACGAAGCGCAGCTTCGACAAATTGCCATTGGGCTCCTCCGGCAGCACCAGTAGCCAGATTAAGAGCAGGCGGATAAGGAATAGTCACTCCTTGCTGGATGACAGCTTTTTCATTATCCATTGTCAAGATTCTCGGACTGGAGATGATTTTTATTTTATTCTGGGTCTCCAGGCTCTTTAAAAGCAGGTCTAAACTCAGAGCATTGGTCAGGGAGCCAAAGGTAATCCCCATTGCTCCACCCTGGGCACCAACCGTATTCAGGATATTAGGGTCAATTGGGTTTATCTGACCACCAAGCACCGCTCCTCCTACTTGAACATAATTGGGGAAATTCACGCCGGTGGGATTTCCCCAGGGAGGACCAGCATTATAATTGAATCCCCATTGAATTCCCAGCTCCCGGGTGACGCCCACAGTTGCTTCAACAATTCGGGCTTCAATCAAAACCTGAGGGGTTCTGGTGTCCAAAGCACTGATCATTACCTGAGCTTCCTGAATTTTGCTGGGAATATCCATCAGGATGAGAGAATTGGTCCGCTTATCCACCTGAACCGAGCCTCGCTCGGAAAGTATGGACTTTAGTTGTTTGGCAATCTGATCCGCCTTGGCATAGTTGACAGGAATAATTCTGGTTTGAATTGGCTGTAGTTGCTGTTTTTGCTGGATGGTTTTCATTTTTTGTTCTTGCTCAGCCTGGATGTCCTTAATTGGTGCGATCCGAACGATATTTCCGTATTTAATCATTCCCAGTCCCTTGGTTTCCAGAATCAGGTCCAGAGCCTGGTCCCAGGGGACATTTTCTAATTTCAGGGTAATATTTCCTTTCACTTTATCTGAGGTGATGATATTAAGTCCGCTTACCTCGGCAATCGCCCGAAGAGCATCAAGAATATCCAGATTTTTTGCTTCTATGGTGATAGGAGCCCCGGTATATACCTTAACCCCGGTGATGGTTTCCACCTGCACCGGCTGAGCAGGTGCTGAAACAGGAGAAGGAGGAGCTATTCCGGGAGCTGGAGCCTGGCTGGGAGCAGAAATTTCTTCTCCTGTCTCTTGCGGTGCCGGCATTTCTTCCGCGGGTGGAACAATCTGAGCAGAAGGATTGGGAAAAGATATCTCCAGTTGATTTCCCTCCGCTTTGATTTCCGGCTCCAGCCAGCGGTTAAGGTTAATGACAATATTCACATCCTGCTCGGTTGCCTGAAAACTGCTAACCAGATTAACCGGGCTCTGAAATTCAGTGGTATCCAAGGAACGCTCCAGCTCGGGAGCCAGTTTTGCCTCTTTAATTACCACCGAGAAGATTAAATCCTCAGGATTCTCATATTTTTCATATTTGACTGGCTCGCTCGCCTTGATGATAATCTTTGAAGCTGGCTGAGTATATTTAAAATCCACCCCGATAATCCTGGGAAGCTCAGGTGTAACCTCTGGGGGTGGGGCTACAGGCGGAAGAGCTTCTTCTGGAAGCTCCGGTGCAGGAGCTGTTTCTTCAGGTGTAGGAGGTATTTCAGAAATCGGAACCGCGAGCGGAGGGGCAGGCGGACCTACCAGCTCCACCTCAGTGCTGAAGAGCAGGACTAACCGGTCTTCTTTCTTTTCAATTCTATAACTGGGCAGGCTTGCTCCTACTCCATCAAAAACCAGCCGGAGTTTGTCCGGATGCTGACCGAGCCGAACCTGCTTGATTCCCTGGCTGTTAATCTTTATCCTCTGACCAGGATATAGGTTCTTAATCCTCCACAGGTCCAAAACCAATCTGGGTGGATTCTTAAGTTGAAAAGCATTATAATCAGGAGCTCTGCCGTCCATTACCAGCATCACCGAAGTGCGGTCTTCTTCCTCCATTACCACAATATCCAGCAATTTCTCTGCTAGCTTCTGTGGAACCTCGGCAACAGTGGTAGAAGGAGCCGGGGCAGGAGCAGTTGCCTCTTCTTCAATTGCCTCTGCTTCCACTGGCTCTGCTTCTGCCTCAGCAGGTCCTTCCTCGCTCTTTTCCACCACCAGCTTTCCCTCACTGGTGGCAATTAAATCCTGCTTTTTCTCACCCTGCTCCTCTGGACCGGGCATAATCTTAACCACCAGAGTATTTTCGTCCTTTCGGTTCAGCTCATAAGCCATTAATTTATCTAAGCCAATCTCCACCCGAGCAATTGAAGTTCTTTCCCCCTTGCTGGTGGAGATTTTAATCAAATTAATCATCCCATCATTTACCTCAATCTGGCTGGGAACTCCTTTAGCAACCTTGGCATCTGAGATATCCACGATAATCCGGATCGGCTCCAGAGGACGGTAAACACTATAAGTAGCAGGCTGGGTGGTCTTGATCAAGACCTGACGAACTCCCTCCACCGTCTCCAGCTTAACCTCTTCAATCTGATTCAGCTTGGATTTTTTCCCCCAGCGCGCTCCCAGGCTCAAACTCAAACTGAGAATCAGCACCACAACCCCTGCTTTGCCCAGCAACTCTGACCGGTTCGCCTTCCGCCTGACCATTTAGCTCCTCCTTATTTTAGAATTTGTTCTATTTTTCTCTTTTCTTCCTCTGCTGATTCCATCCGTAAAACCTTCTCCACAATCCGAATCTCTTCCGGATTCCTTGGGTCAATATATCTCTCCTCCACCACAATTCCGTCCGGGAGAATTTGTTTCACTATTCCCTGATTGATTCCCAGCACTGCTCCCACACTAACAAAATGGTCGCTACCATCTGGAAGAATAATATGAGCTATATCTTTTCCCTGACCCAGAATAATTCCATCAATCCACATCTGCTCCAAGTCATATTTTAATAAAGGATTGGTCGTCACAATCCTACTGGTAATTTCCCTCGGAGGCTGAAAAGGGTTTTGCTTGCCGGTGGGGTCATAAACCCAGCCCAGCTCCTTTTTTTCTTCTAAAGCTTCCTCTTTCTCCTTTGCGGTTGGTTTCTTGGCTGGTTTCCCCTGAGCTGATTTAGGCTGGGGGGGCTGGGGAGTTGGACCTCCCCCGCAGGAGAAAATCAATCCCAGAAAAACAAATAAAATCCCTATCCCCACAAGCCTTTTCCAGAACAATCTTTTCTCGGTCATTTTTTCTCCCCTAAGTTACCTTCGTCTTCTTCCTTTTTTCGCCGGTTCTTCGGTCCTTTCCTTGAAACGATAAGCAATAAAATTGCAACTTACTTCCAGCCGTTCCTTGCTCTTTCTAATCTTTAAATCACTAACATTCACAATTCGCTCCAGCCGGGCAACATCGCTCAAGAAAATCATCAAGGGAAAGAAATCTGCTTTTAATTTAACTTCAACCGGAACCTCAATGTAAAGGGGTTGAACCTGCTCGGAACGGAAATTAAAACTAACCAGTTCCACCCCGTATTTTTTAGCTTTGAGGGAAATATCCTTAACCAATTCCTCCACTCTGGGGTCATTAGGGAGCTTGGTCATCGCCTTTTCCAGCTCTTTTTTCAAAAGGGCATTTTGTTTTTCAAATTTGGGCAGGTCTCTTTCAATTGCACTTAAATCAGTAATTTGCTTATCTAGCTGAGCAATCTGATTATTGAGCTCGGCAATTTGAGAGCGATAGCCAGAATCAATCAGAACAAAGTAAATTACCACAATCAAGACCACAATTCCCGCGATAATCAAGCCCTTCTGATACCAGGGAAGCTTAACCAAACGCTCCGCTTTTAGATAATCTCCCAGTGCCATTTATTTCCTCCCTTAACTTGCCTCCATCCCTTTGCTAGGAGGGGGCTTTACCTTTAAATCCATATCAAACTCATAATAACTAACTGCCCCTACGCTCTTTCGGGACAAATTAATTTTTCTCAAATAAACCCCAGAGAAATATTTATCTCTTCTTTTGATCTCCAGAATAAAATTACTTACCAAATCTTTTTCCAGGGCGGCTCCTCTTATCTTCCAAGCTCCATTATAAATAGCTCCGGTGTTGGTTCCTCTCGGAGTATCAATAGATAACAGCCATACCCCTTCTGGTTTGGCTTGCGCCAGCTGGTCAATTAATTGCAAATACCAGTCCCTTCCTTTTTCCAGATTGGTGATGACCGAAATCTTCTTCTGCAGGTCCTCATTAGCTTTTTTAAACTCGTTCACCTTTTCCTGTACCTTCTTTAACCGCTGAAGCCTTTGCTGACGCTCCGCAACCTGATTCTGGAGCCTTCGGATCTGGCTCTTTCGCAAATAACCGGTGTATCCCACCCCGACAATGGTAATCAGGATAATCACCACGAAGGTGATGAGCTGACGCTCAACCGCAACCCGCTTCTTCTCCTCTTTGACCGGTAATAGATTAATTTTAATCATCGGTCGCCTGCCCTCCTTAAAGCCAATCCCACGGAAATCGCCGCCTGCGCCCCTACCTCTTCCAGATAGGCGGGGTCAAAAAGTTTGGGATTTGCCTCTATGTTCCGAAAAGGATTTAAAATCTCTACCGGCAGATTCTGATTCTTGGCAATCGACTCGCTTAAGCCCGAAATCCGACAGCTCCCTCCACAAAGCCAGATCTTGTTAATCGGAGCCTCAGGAGAAGCTGCAGAATAAAAATCTAAACTCCGGGCAATCTCCCCGGCAATCTGTTCGCTCACCTCCTTGAGCACCATATCCACCTCTTTTCTCATTACCTCTTCAGTCTCTTCGCCCTGGCTTCCACCTTTCTTTAAGAGTTCCGCTTCCTCAAAGCTCACGCTTAACTGCTTTTGAATCTCCTCAGTATAAAGATTGCCTCCCATAGAAATGTCCCGGCTGAACACATACTTTCCGCCCTGAAGCACGACAATATTAATTAAACTGGCACCAATATTCACCAGAGCCACCACCTCATTCTCCATTATTGGATAATTCACCTCATACATATTAAGCAGAGCAAAAGCATCTACATCTACCACCACCGGATTAAGCCCGGCATCCCGAAGCACCGTGACATAATCGTTAATTACCTCTTTTTTGGCTGCGACTAAAAGCACCTCCATATTCCCCTCTTCATCGCCAGGATTGAGAATCTGGAAATCCAGATTCACATCCGTAATTTCAAAAGGAATATATTGAGCCGCCTCCCATTGAATCTGTTCCTCTAACTGCTCCTCGGTCATCGCTGGCATAGTAATCTTCCGAATCATTACCGACTGCCCGCTGACACTGGCAACTACCTCCTTGGTTTTGATCTTCCGCTCCCCAAGCAGGCTGACAATCGCATCCTCCACCGCGCTGGTATTCATTATCGCCCCATCCACAATTGCTTCCGGCGGAATGCTGACCAGCCCAAAATTAACCAGCTGATACCCCTTCTTGCTTTCCCTCAACTCTGCTACCTTTATACTGCTGGAACCAATATCCAGCCCGATAGTCGGTTTTTTACCCCCTAAAAGTCCCATCCTTCTTCTCCTCTTCTATTTCCCATCTCCCTAATCTTATTGACGCTCTTTCTTTAAGCTTGGATTCATTTCTTTCGGTCACTCTTTTTCTTTTTACCCCGGCGCCTGGGCTTTTGAGCAGGGGGAGTTTCATCATCCAAAAAAACTTTATCTTTCTCACTTAACTTAAATCCTAAAGCGAGGATAATTTTCCGCTTAGTGTCCATCCGGCAATTCATTCCCTTTTCAATCCGGTCAATGGTCAGGGCACTCACCCCTGCCTTTCGGGCTAATTCTGCTTTGCTCATCAATAAAGATTCCCGAATCTGACGAACATTATTTTTTCCCATAGAACCCTACCCCGCTTTCCCTTGCTCTTGCTTTTTAAGCCAAATTTCTTTTCAATTATATTATGCTAAATTTTTACATCAATTGTCAAGAATTTTTTGTAATTTTTTAAAATTTTATTTAATTTTAATAAAATTTAATGAAAATATAGGTAATTTTTTCCGGATACCACAAGATATAGGCAGGGGAACCATTCGGATTCTCAGAAGAAAAAATCATTAAAAGGACAAATTTTTAAAAAACTTCTCCTCCTTCTATCTTCAAGGAAACCCTGGTAGAACTCTCCGCTCCGGAAGGGTCTGAAACCTTGACCTCTATTTGAACCGGTCCTTCAAATCCCTCCGGAATTGCCCAGCTCACGGTTTCGGTGCGGGGATTTAGATTAGCTCCCGGCGGAGCATTGACCAGCTGATAAGTTAATGGTTCCCCATCCGGGTCCCGGGCTTGAAACTGGAAGTAAAGAACTCCCGCTTCAATCCATACTTTTCCCCGGTCAGGAAAAATTGGGGCACGATTGGCTATCTTCACTGGAGGAGAGGAATGTATCTCCGCCGGATTATTTTCCGAATAAACTTTTACCAGCACCTGGTCATTTGGTTTTAGCTGGGCAAATCTTCCGTCCAGCTCCGGAGCATCATAATTCTCCAGGGGGATATCGTTAATTACCCACTGGTAATGAAGCATCATATTTTCACAGCCTAAACAATCCACCACTGCCTGGAGGATGCTATCATTGAAGGGGGCGGATGGTTCAATCCGAACATCCAGAATTGCTCCTTCCGGGGTCATTACCTGAACAGTTTGAGAGCGGAACCAGTCAGTCCAGTTCATCCCATCAGTTATTTGAACCTCCACGAAAATTTTCTTACCCGGACTGATTAGATTTCCACTCAGCACCGGGGATTTTCCTTTTTGAACCAGCTTTCCATCCAGGTACCAGCGGAATTTTGCCCGAATCCGGTCTTCCTCCGGGTCCCGGGTTTCTACCAATACTCTTAAATCTTTTCCCGGGAGCGGAGGAGAAGGATTAAACCGCACCCGAAGGATTCTGGGAGGCTGATTTACTTTTTCTTCTTTATGGCAAGAAGCTCCAACCAAAACGAGCACCAGCCCAAGTGCGAAAACCTTTATAACCTTCATTTTTTCCCCTCCTTATCTGGTGAAGGGATATTTCTTCCAGAAATACCAGAGAGCAATAAGCAGGAAGAACCCTGCGACCGGTCCGGCAACCAGAATTCCCCAGGGATGCTCTCTGGTGTTGCCTAAAAATCTCATCAACTGAGTGACAATCACCGGGGAAATTCCCAGAGCAAACTTGGTGCAAAAGCCTTCTGCTCCTTCATACATTGCTTCTCTCCTGAAGCCGGTGATTTTTTCATCATAATCCATCACATCAAATAATAATGGTCTTTGCAAGACAAACATTGCAGAGACTGGAGGAGCGATTATGAAAAAAAGCACGAACCCCAGAATTTTGGTTGCTCCGGTTTGAATCCCGGTCAGCCTGGCAAGGGGAAATAAAAAGATGAGCAGAGAAAACCACAAGATACAAATGGTAAAAACCGGCTTTTTCCCGAATTTTCCTCCTGCCCAGCTCACCACCGG
>CAZKMM010000094.1:0-2742 GCA_964553915.1 uncultured bacterium | reverse complement strand
AAATGGTAAAAACCGGCTTTTTCCCGAATTTTCCTCCTGCCCAGCTCACCACCGGAAAGAAAAAGAGTGCAACAATCAGAAGAATTCCCATCAGATATCCGGCAATTTCTTCACTCACTCCCATTACCTGGGTGCCGAAATAAGGGGTAATCACAATCAGCATATTGGAGCTGAGCATAAATACCGCAATCACCACAATATAGGGAACAAAGGCGTTGTTCTTAAAGGTTTCTCCCAGGGCTCGCCAGAGGCTATATGGCACCTCTTTTTTCTCACTGTGCGGAGTTTCTTTTATCTTCCAGACCAGAAGCAGATAAAGAATAATGGTGATTAAAGCTCCAATTCCTGCCATCACCTTATATCCATCCGGGATATGAATAGAAAGACCGGCAAAATGAGCGGTAATTCCTCCTTTCAGTCGGTTGATAAGAATCCCTGCTCCGGCATAAGCAATCAACCTGCCCAGAACTTCATTTACCCCCACCCAGGCACTGGTATTGATTCTTTCCTTTAAATAAGGGGTGATTTCTGGAAGTAAAGCCAGATAGGGCGCCACCACCGCGGTATATAAAAACCAGAAAATGCACAGGGTAATCCCCAGATAAATATTGTTTGCCATACTCACTCCCTTGGTCAGGGGAAACCAGAGCATAAAAAAGAATACCGCCAGAAGCGGGGAGCCGAACAGGATAAATGGTCTCCTGCGCCCGAATCTGCTTTTGGTCTTATCGCTCCAGTGTCCAATGAGCGGGTCTGCCAGAGAATCAACAATCCTGCCGATCAAATTTATTACCCCAATCGCGGTAAGAGAAGCATAAATGGGAAGATTCTCGGTGGTGGGCGGGCAGTAGAAATATACCAGCCAGGCTTCTATCATCTGGGTGGTAAGTGCTGCCGGGAGATTGCCCAGAGAATAAATGGCTTTTTCTGATTTGCTGAGTGCGGTTCCTTCCAGCCTTTCTTCCTGTTCCTTTGCCAGCTCCTCGGCTAATTTTTCCAGGTCTTTTCCCTCGCCCAAAACCCCTTCCTCCCTAAAGCTTTACCTTTCGCACCACCCTGGCGGTCTCCTCAGGTAAAGCGGTGTTGATGAAAATTCCTGAGCCAATTTCAAACCCAGCAATCATACTTAATCGGGGAACAATCCTCAAATACCAGTGGAAATATTCTTCCTCCTCATCACGAATCGGCGCAGTATAGACAACAATATTATAATCAAAATGGTCCAGCACCTTATAAAGCCGGGTTAAGGTTCGTTTTAAGGTTCTTCCCAGGGCTCTTGCCCGGCGGTCAGAGAGATGACCAAAGCAGGCACTATGTTCTTTTAATAATATCCAGGTCTCAAAGGGAGAGCGGGAAGCAAAGGGCTGGAAAACGATAAAATTATTATCTTCTTCAATCACCCGCTGACCGCTTTTGCTCTCTGCCTCAATTAAATCGCAATAAAGGCATCCACCATTATCATCCCAGTATCTGGTGGCAACTGCCAGCCTCCGGCGAAGGCTCTGGGGAACAATCGGAGTGGCAACAATCTGCCAGTGAGGATGAACAATGCTGGTGCCGGCCCGAATCCCCTGATTCTTGAAAATCACAATCACCCGGATATATTCCAGCTCCCTCAAAGCCCGGTATCGGTCCCGAAGCATTAAAACCATCTCCTCTGCCTGGCGATTGGAGAGCTCCGGAATCAACTGGTTATGTTTGGGGGTTTCAATTAAAACCTCGTGCTTGCCGGCTCCTTCCATCTGCCGGAAAAAACCATCTAGTAGTTTCCGCTCTGGCTCCTTTTTTCTGGAAATCGGGCTGAGCGCGGGAAATTTATTGGGAATTACCCGCACCCTCCAGCCGGGCTGATTGGCTCTGCCTTTATTCCTTAAAGCTGAGACCTCTGGTGGAGTCATTTTCTCATTTCCCGGGCAAAAGGGACAGCCCGGCTCGTATTCTGGTAGCTGGGGAGGTTTTTTCTCGGCAAATTGATGGGGTCTTCTTGCCCGCTCACTGGCAATGATTACCCATTCCTGGGTGGTAAGGTCCTGGCGAATCTGACTCATTATCTCACCTCAATTTCCGGGCTTAAAAAAAGATTTTCTCCCTCAGAAAAGAGCCCTGCCTGCCTGATTTTTTTCAAATCCCGGATGGACTTGCCCAAAATCATTTTCATAAATTCATCTTGAGCCCTGCCAAAAAGCAGTTTCCAGAAGGAAATGGGCTTTTTCTTATAAACCAGCCTGACCTCTTTTACTCCCAGCATCTCTTTGACCAGCTCCACTGCCTTATCAAATCCGCCCAGCTCATCCACCAGTCCCAGCTCTTTTGCCTGCCTGCCGGTCCAGACCCTTCCCCGAGCAATTCGGTCTATTTCTCCTTTATCCAATCCTCTTCCCTGATGAACCCGCTCCAGAAATAATTGATACAAGCCCTCCACGGTCTGCTGGGCTTTTTCCTGCTCTGCCGGGCTCCAGGAATGATTGAGCCGGTCAAAATCCGCATATTCTCCTCTTTTTAAGTTCTCCACCCCTAAATTCAGCCATCCCAAAAGCTCCTCCAGACCAAAATGAGCGGTGACCACTCCAATACTACCGGTCAAGGTTCCGGGCTGGGCAACAATCTTATCCGCTCCGCAGGCAATGTAATATCCGCCAGAGCCAGCAACATCGCTCATAGAAACCACCAGGGGCTTTTTCTGGCGGAGCTTCTGGGTTGCCCGCCAGATTAAATCCGAAGCCAGAGCCGAGCCTCCGCCAG
>CAZKMM010000093.1:0-10616 GCA_964553915.1 uncultured bacterium | reverse complement strand
GCTCGTGCGGAGCCAGAATCAAAAAAAGCTCCTTTTTTTGCTTCCAGATTCTTTCCAGAGCTGGAATCAGCACCTGCTCATCCTCCTCCCAGCTACTTCCCACCACCAAGCAGAAGCCTTTTTTCCAGCTCCTCAGCTTTTTTAAAAGCTCATCCTCAGGAGAAATTTGAGCAATCCTTCTTATGGTCTCCTCAAACCGGGTATTTCCAGTGGTGAATACCTTTGTCGGGTTTATTCCTAATTGAAGGATTCGCTCCCGGTCCTGGGGACTGGCACAGAGAATTAAATCCAGCTGGTCATAGATTCTCCGAAACCACCAGGAAACCAAAGGATTGAGCTTAAAAGAATTTTCTCCCAGACTGGCATTGATTAAAATTACCTTTATTCCCCGGCTCTTTGCCTGCCAGATTAAATTCGGCCAGAGGTCATAACAGGAAAAAATAATCAATCGGGGCTTGAGCAGGTCTAAAAATCTCTTAACCTGCTCCGGGCGGTCAAAAGGAAGATAACTTACCAGCTCCGCTTCTGCTCCTTTTTTCAGCATCGGCTCCAGAGAAGGAGAAAAAAAACTTAAAATCCTCCTCCAGCCCGGCATCTCTTCTTTGAACGCCCGAAGCACTGCCCGAGCCTGAAGATACTCACCAACACTGGAAATATGAACCAGAACCCTTTTGCCTTCTCCCAAACCGCTCAGCGATTTTTCTAATTGAGCAAATAAATCCCTCCGGGCTTGAAAAGAGGCTCCTATCTTATCATTAACCAGCCCGAGCAGGCGTGCTCCTGCCAGCCCCAGAGGAAGGGCAAGGCAGTTATAAAGCCATTTTTCTATCATTGGGAAAGCATCTTTTGGGCTTTTTCAAAAACCATCTCCGGGCTAATCCCGAGCATACATTCAAAATGCCCTTTGGGGCATTTTTTATCCCCGTGCAGGGAACAGGGTCTGCATTTTAAATCCAGTTCCAGCACCTGTGCTTTTGGGCTGTAAGGGAAAAATCCCAGCTCCCGGCTGGTGGGTCCGAAAATTGCCAGCACCGGGGTATCCACTGCAGTGGCAATATGCATCAGCGCGGTATCATTAGAGACGAGAAGGTCTAACTCATTTATTAAGGCGGAGGTTTCTAAAATATTCAGCTCTCCGGTTAAATCCAGCGCAGATTTTATTCCCCTTCCAGTAAGCATTTCCATAACCTGATTGCTCACTCCCCGGTCCTGCTCCCCACCGAGAATAAATATCCGGGCATTCAACCTCTGAGCCAGCCACTCTCCGAGCTGAGCGAATCTATCCGCGGGCCAGCGTTTGGTATATCTGCTGGCTCCGGGTGCCAAGCCCACCAGAGGTTGCTCAGCTCTCTCCCCGATAATCTGGCGAGCTTTTTCTCTTTCCTTTTCAGAAAAATAAATCTCCGGACCTCTGCCATCAGGAAAAATTCCAAAATCCTCCAGGGCAGTAAAATATCTCTCCGCAACCGGCTGAGAATTTTTTAAAAAATTAAGCCGAAACCACTTTAATAACCTCCGCTCCAGAGACCGCTTAAAATACCTGCGCTGAAGTCTTGCCCCACAAAAATATCTCACTAATATACTGCGGGGATTAATATGTAGGTCAATTACCAGGTCATATTTTTCCGCCCGCAATTTTCCAATTAACTTCAAAAGCCCGAAAAATCCCTGCTCGGGCTCAAAGCCGAGCACCCGTCTCAGCCGGGGATGATACTTCATCACCCCGGCAAACTGCTTTTTGGTAAGGAAATCTATTTCCGCTTTGGGAAATGCCTCTGCTACTGCCCGGAGCAAAGGGGTGGTTAAAATTATATCACCGAGGGCACTCATCCGGATAATCAGAATTTTCTGGAAAAGATTATCAGCCATCTGCTCGCTCATTTTAGCAGGCACTTTTCTAAAAACAAGTTTTAAAAAATTGTCTTTCTCTCCACCACCTTGCCAATAATCTCAAACTTCTCCTTACGAGAAAGGATAATATCCTCATACCTGGGGTTGAGCGGTCTTAAAATCACCAGCTCATCCTTGAGCAGTAATTTCTTAAATGTGACCTCCCCGGGGTCTTTAAGCCGAACAATCACATAGTCTCCATTGTTCGGCTCAATGTTGGGATTGATGATGATAATATCCCCGGGATGAAAAACCGGCTCCATTGAATCATTCTCCACCCGAAGCGCAAAAAGATTCCTCCCCTTAATGTCAGAATAAACATAGTCATCAGGATTTTCCGGAGTTAAATCCACGGTTTCACTGGGAGCAAATTTTCCTGCCTGAACCCAGCCTAGAACCGGAATCCGCTGAGCAGTGCCCAGAGGATAAGGAGAAATATTTTCAAAATGCTCATCCTCCCGAAATCCAAGATACCTTCGGGCACTCTCCGGAGCCTTCTCATAATGAGCCAGGCGAAGAACCAATGCCGGGTCTAAATCCAGTGCCTTTGCCAGCCGAACCAGAACCTCATCCCGGGGAATCCTCTTTCCCCGAAGGGTCTGAGAAATATAAACCGCACTTACCCCGGCAAGGTCTTCCAGCTTTTTATAACTGAACCCCAGCTCCCTTCTTCTCGCCTCCAGCATATCCCCCAACCTGGTCATTTCCCCTCCTTTCTTTTGCTGTTTTTCTTATCCAAACAAATTTTTTGTTAAGGAGCAATTTTTTACTTGACAAACTATCAAACTGTTTGCTTAAATAAATAGCAAATTTTTTGTTCCCTGTCAAGAAAAAAATAAAAAAGGAGGTAGGAAAATGAGATTTGATGGGCAAAGAATCCGGAACTTAAGGGAAAAATATGGTCATTCCCTGGGAATGGTTTGCCGGCTCCTGGAAATAAGATGCGGTTATAAAATCAGTCGCTCCACCCTCTGCCAGTGGGAGCATAACCGCTACCTGCCCAATTTAAGAGGTCTGATGGCAATCTGCGAGCTTTATGGAGTGGAGATGAATTATTTTTTCCCTGAAATATAAACAAACTGTTTGTTTGATTTAGCTTAAACTTTCAATATCTCGCACCGAAGACATCAACATCCGGGCTTTTGCAGGAAAGGGAATGGAGGAAAAGATGAAAAAGCAAAAATCTGCTATCAATCCGATTTTGCTTCGTGAGCTTTTATTTCAGGCAGGAAGGCTTTTTGCCCTTTCTGGCGGGTGGAGAAAGCCCAATGCCCGACTGGAGATAGAAACCTCCCCCTGGCTGTTTCGGGCAGAACCAAAATTTAGAAAAAAGGAGGAAGAATAATGCTCTGTAAGGACTGTCCTTTGCGAAGCTCCTGCTCTTCTCCCTGTTCCGCTCTGAAGCGGGAGCTGGAAAAAATCTCCAAGCCCCAGAGGGAGCAGTTATTTGCTCCGAAGATTCTGGAGGCGATTTATGAGGTTCAAACTGAAAAAGAGACAGGCTATTCTTTTTCTTCTTTACTAGATAGGCTGGAGGTCACCGAGCTGGTTAATGCTTTGCCAGATTCTTTAAGACGGATAGTTTATGGAAGGTTCTGGCAGGGGAAGAGTTTTGTTCGGTTAAGTCGGGAGCTGGGCATAAGTCGTTTTTTGGTTTATCAGGGTTATTTTCTGGCTCTGGCACAAATCAGAAAGGAATTAATTTTAAGACTTCAGGAGGGGGTTATACCTTTTGCTTTGGTAAAATTTGATTATAATAAAAATGCAAGGGATGAAGCAAAAGAAGAAAAAAATTCCAAAGAAGAAAGAGAAGAAACCGGTTGAGGCGGTTTCCTCTGGGGCTGGTCTTGCTCTTTATCAGGAGCCGGGCAAGCTGGAACGTTTCTCTCCGCTTCAGCTTTATTTAGCAGAAGCCCGCAAATACCCGGTATTAAGTGCGGAGAAGGAATTTGAGCTGGCAAAGAGATTTAAGGAAAAGGAAGATATTAAGGCAGGGCAGATGCTGGTTTTAGCCAATTTACGGCTGGTGGTAAAGATTGCTTTAGAATATCAGAGGCACTGGACTGAGCTACTTGATTTAATTCAGGAGGGAAATCTCGGACTGCTTCAGGCGGTAAAGAAATTTGACCCATATCGGGGAATTCGTTTCAGCACTTATGCTTCTTTCTGGATCCGGGCTTACATTTTGAAGTTTTTAATGGAGAACTATCGGCTGGTGAAAATCGGCACCACCCAGGCTCAGCGGAGGTTATTTTTTAATTTAAAAAAGGAAAAGGAACGGCTGGAGGCATTGGGCTTTAAACCCACTGCCAGCCTTTTGGCAGAGACGCTTTCTGCCCGGGAAAATGAGATAGAGGAGATGGAGCTAAGGCTTTCTAATCCTGAAGAATCTCTGGAAAGCCCGGTAACTGAAGATGGCAAGCAGACCCTGGGAACGATTCTGGCAGATGAATCTCCCGGAGCAGACCAGGAGCTGGCAGAGGCAGAATTTCGGGACATTATCACCCGCAAGCTCAAGGAATTTCGCAAGCAACTGGCAAAAGAAAAGGCAGAAAAGGAGCTTTATATTTATGACCATCGGCTCTTGGCGGAAAATCCCAAAACCCTGCAAGAGATTGGAGATAAATTTGGAATCAGCCGGGAGCGGGTCCGACAAATAGAAGCCCGACTCTTAAAACGGCTGAGAGAATACTTAAAACAACAGCTACCGGATTTTGAAGATTATGATTTTGTCTCGCCCTGAATAAGATGGCAAAATTTGAGCTAGTCAGTGAATACACTCCCAGAGGAGACCAGCCTAAAGCCATTAAGGAGCTGGTAAAAAATCTCCGGGATGGAGTCAAGCATCAGGTTCTTCTTGGTGTCACCGGCTCGGGCAAGACCTTTACAATGGCAAATGTCATTGCCCAGATAAACAAGCCCACCCTGATTATCGCCCATAACAAAACTCTCGCTGCCCAGCTTTATGGAGAATTTAAGGAGCTTTTTCCTCATAACGCGGTGGGATTTTTTGTCAGTTATTATGATTACTACCAGCCCGAAGCTTATATCCCGGCGACTGATACCTATATTGAAAAGGATGCTTCTATCAATGAGGAAATAGACCAGATGAGGCATTTTGCCACCTATTCTTTGCTGGAACGAAATGATGTGATTATTGTTGCCAGTGTCTCCTGCATTTATGGTTTGGGCTCGCCAGAGGCTTACTATGGACTTTTGGTTCAGCTGGAGGTGGGAAAGGAATATCCCCGGAACCAGGTTTTGAGAAAGCTGGTAGAGATTCAATATGAGCGGAATGATTTTGATTTTCATCGGGGCACTTTTCGGGTGCGGGGAGATGTTCTTGAAGTTTTCCCGGCTTATGAGGAGGAGCGGGCAATTCGGGTGGAATTTTTTGGTGATCTGGTTGAGGCAATCTGGGAAATAGACCCGCTTCGTGGAGTTCGGCTTAATCCTCTGGAAAAAGTTGCGATTTATCCTGCCAGTCATTATGTCACCTATCGGGACTGGCTGGAACGAGCTTTAGAATCCATAGAGCAGGAGCTGGAGCAAAGGCTCAAAGAGCTTCGGGCACAGGGAAAGCTTCTGGAAGCCCAGAGGCTGGAGCAGAGAACCCGTTATGATTTGGAGATGCTTCGGGAAACCGGACACTGCACCGGCATTGAAAATTACAGCCGGCATCTGGCAGGAAGAGCCCCGGGTGAGCCACCACCAACGCTACTGGATTATTTCCCGGATAATTACCTGCTTTTTATTGATGAAAGCCATATGACCATTCCTCAGCTTCAAGCAATGTATCGGGGAGACCGCTCCAGAAAAGAGACCCTGGTGGAATACGGCTTTCGCCTGCCCAGTGCTCTGGACAACCGCCCGCTTACTTTTAAGGAATTTGAGGAGCGGGTTAATCAGGTGATTTATGTTTCTGCTACTCCGGGAGGATATGAGCTGGAAAAAAGCCAGGGACTGGTGGTGGAGCAGATTATTCGCCCGACCGGTCTGCTTGACCCGGAGATAGAAGTAAGACCGGCTCAGGGGCAGGTAGATGACCTTCTGGGAGAAATCAAGAAGCGAGTGGCAAAAAAGGAAAAGGTTTTGGTCACTACTTTAACCAAGCGGATGGCAGAGGATTTGACTGCCTATTATCAGGACCTGGGGATTCGGGCAAAGTATATGCATTCTGAAATAGACACCCTGGAAAGATATGAGCTGATTCGGGAGCTGAGAATGGATAAGTTTGATGTCCTGGTTGGAATTAACCTGCTCCGGGAAGGCTTGGATATTCCAGAGGTGAGTCTGGTGGCAATTCTGGATGCAGACCGGGAGGGATTCCTGCGGGGAGAAAAAGCCCTGATTCAAACCGCAGGCAGATGCGCCAGAAATATCAATGGCAAGGTAATAATGTATGCGGATAAAATTACCCGGGCAATGGAAATCTGCATTAAGGAGACCAACCGAAGAAGAAAAATTCAGATGGAATACAACCAGAAGCACGGAATTACCCCGGAGACGATTAAAAAAGGCATTCGGGAGATTCGGGAATCTATTTATGAGCGGGATTATTTCACGGTGCCGGTTCCTGAGGAAAAAGAGGAATTTAAACAGGTAAAGAATCTTACCGAAATAGAAAAGCTGGTCAAAAAACTGGAAAAGAAAATGAAACAGGCAGCAGAAAAACTGGAATTTGAAAAAGCCGCATACTACCGCGACCAGATTAAAGCCCTAAAAGAAGTAGAATTAACCTTTGGATTAAATCCCTGATGTTTGTAGAAGCAAATAAAACCCAAGAGCCAGAGCCTCTGGAAAAACTAATTCTTGCGGGAAAAGAACCAGAACTAAATTTTTTAAAAAGAAGAGCCAGAGAGATTTTCCCCGGAACAGAAATTTTAACAGAAAACTCAGAGAAATTTTTTGCCTACAATCTCAGCCCGGAGTTCCCGGAGCTAAATTCTTTTCAGAAAAAATTTTCGCAAATAAAATCTTCCCTCCTGGAACAAAGTTATTTTCTGCTTAAAGATGGAGGGAAATTCTACCTGGAAGCTAGAGCAGGTGCCGGACTGTTTTATGGGCTTTTAAGCTTGAAGGAACTGCTGGAAGCCGGGGAAGAAAAAGCAGAAATAATAGATGCTCCGGCTTTTGCTCATCGGGGATTTTTGCAGGATTTAAGCCGGGGGCAGGTGCTTAATCTCTCCGGGTTTGAACGCCTGATAAAAGCCCTGGCTCTTTTCCGATACAACTTTCTTACCTTTAATCTGGAGCATAATTTCCAAAGTCGGCATTATCCAGATTTAGCCCCGGATGATGACCAGCTTCTTCAGGAAGAAGCCCGGGCTCTGGCTCAACTGGCTCGGGAACATTTCATAGAAATCATCCCGATGCAACAATCCCTCGGACATCTTCGGGGGATTCTCACCAAGCCCAGATACCGGCATCTGGCTTTTGACCGGGAGCTTCTCTGGAGCCTGGACCCGAGAAATGAAGACTCTCATCTCCTTCTGGCAGACCTTTATGCGGAGCAATGTGAGGTTTTTCCGGGAAAATATTTTTTAGTCGGATGTGATGAGCCCTTTGACCTGAAAAAAAGAATAATCGCACAGCTTAATCAGGGAAAAGAATTTGAAAAATTATATCTTGAGCATCTCCTCACCCTGTATGATATTCTCCGGGGGCTTAAACGAACAATGATGCTCTGGGGAGATGTGCTTCTGGCTCATCCCTGCCTGATTGACCAGCTCCCGGAGGATGTGATTATTCTTAACTGGCAATATGGCACCGACCTTCTGGAACCAGAGGAATACTATCAAGAACGCTCCCAGCCTTTTTTAGAGCGGGGGAGGGAATTTTATCCTGCGGTCTGCACCTGGGGTCTGGGAAGAATTTTCCCGGAATTAACCACAGCCCGGGCGAATATCAAGAATTTTCTCGGTCTGGGTAAAAAAGAGAATTGCCCTGGAGCCTTACTTACCAACTGGGGAGACCTGGGTCATCTTCAACTGCTCGGCTGGATTATTCTTCCTCTGGCTTATTTTGGCTGGCAGAGCTGGAAAAAGGATACTGAGGAGTTAGAATTTGACCAGCAATTTTCTGAGTATTTTTTTCGGGACGAAAAAGCCCGGGTGATAAAACTATTTCAGCTTCTTGACCAGGTGAATGATTTAATCAAAGTAGCTCCGGGAATGGGAGGAATGGGCTTGAGCGTGTTTTTTGATGAACTGTTCAGCAAAAATTATCTCCCGCTCGGTCCAATTAAAGACCGGGCAGAAAAACTGATGAAAACTGCTCTAGAGTCAGGAGAGTTTTTCTTCCAGGTTCTTTCTGACCAAACTCTTTCCCATCGGGAATGGCTCTTTGACCTGGAGCCTCCTTTAATTGCTCTTCGGATTCTGGCAAGAAAACTGCTCATTAAAGAGTTAGCACCGTTTTCTTTTAAAAACCCGTCAAAAAAAGAAGAGCTGGAAAAAGAGGTGGAGATGCTAATTTTCCAGACCGAGGAATTTGAATCTGCTTTCAGCGAGCGCTGGCGGGCTCAGGCAAAACCTAAAGGATTAAATAAATTAAAAGATAAGCTCTCCCGGGTGGAGCTTGGGTATTTAAAACGGCTTCGCCAGCTCCAGCGGGGACAGACCAGGAGCTGGAAGGAATTTAGGGACTCCCCGGAGTTTATTCCTTTCCAATTCCATCTACTGCGGGAGATGGGGCTGGAGGGGCTTTTATGAAACCCTCGCCATCATTTTCTCCCCGGAAAAATGACCAGCCCAGCTGGTGGTTTGCCGGCTTTGGAATTATCTCCCTTATTCTCGGTCTGGTCATCTTTGGGGAGTATTTCTTAGCCCAGAAGCCGAAGCTGGTAGGGGATTTAAGCCAGATTCGCTTTACAGAAAAAGTTGAGAGGTGGCAGGGTTTTTATCAGGGAGAGAATCCGATTGGTTATAATCATCTGATAATAGAGCCCCGAGGAGAGCAGTATTTTTTAACTGATGAAATGGTTTTACGCCTCAATCTTCTTGGTCAGATTAACCAAACCCGACTGGTTCTTAATGCCATTCTTTCTCTGGACTGGAGCATAGAGCAATTGGATTTTGAGCTTAACTCCGCAGGAGTAAGTTTCTCTGCCCGGGCAAATGTTATGCCCAATGCTATACAAATTGTAATAATAACAGGAGAAAAAAGAATCAGCCGGGAGATACCTATCCAGAGCCCTCCCTTTCTCTATACTGAGCCGGTTCTGGGAGAAAAGTTATATCAGGCGGGTTTAAAACCGGGGTTAAAAATCTCTCTCCCGGTGTTTGAGCCTTTAACTCAAACCCTGGACTATGTGCATTTGAAAGTTCTGGAAAAGGAGCTGGTCTCTTTAGAAGAGGAACAGGTCTGGGCTTACAAAGTTGAAGAGACCTTTAAAGGACAGAGTGAATATATCTGGGTGAGTGAGAATGGCGAGGTGGTTAAAGAATGGCATCCGAGCGGATTTTATGCCCTGAAAATCAGCAAAGAAAAGGCTCTGAATTTGCTTTCCCGCACCAAAGGACTTCCTGCAGACTTAATCACCACCCTGGCGGTAAAAAGCAATCGCTGGATAGAGGCACCCCGGCAGGTAAAATATTTAAAAGTCCGGCTAAAAAATATCAATCTTCGGGGGCTGGATTTAGAGGGTAATTACCAGAGACTTCGGGGAAAAACCCTGGAGATATTTTCTCAAAAACCAAACTTCTCCTCGGGATATTTGCTTCCTTTTTCCGGTTCTGAAAAATTTAAGGAATTCTTAAAACCCACCTGGCAGATTCAAAGCAATGCTCCAGAAATTATTTCCCAGGCAAAAGAAATTCTTGGAGAAAAAAAGGATTCTTTAAAAGCGGTGGAGCTTTTAACCAGCTGGGTAAGCGATTATGTGCGGGATTTAATGGTAGTGACGATTCCCAATGCTCTGGAGGTGCTTGAACAAAAACAGGGAGCCTGCAAGGAGCATACGGTTTTATTTACCGCGCTGGCACGGGCAAGCGGAATTCCTGCCCGAATGGTGGCAGGATTGGTTTATTCTGATTCTTATTTAATCAAGGGATTTTATTATCATTCCTGGGCAGAGGTATATTTAACTGACCGAGATGGAAATAATGGGGGATGGTTCTGTGTTGATGCAACTTTTAATCAATTCCCCTGTGATGCCACTCATATCCGCTTGAAAATTGGCACTCTGGAAGATATGCTTCCTTTAATGCAGGTAGTGGGTCAGCTGGAAATAGAGGTGCTGGAGTATAAAAATGATTCGCACTGAAAATCTCACCAAAAAATTTGGAAATTTTCTGGCGGTAGATAATCTTAACCTGGAAATTGAGCCCGGAGAAATTTACGGATTTTTAGGTCCCAATGGTGCGGGTAAGACCACCACCATCCGGATGCTAATCGGTCTTTTAAAGCCCAGCTCCGGAAAGATTTACATCTGCGGTTATGACCTGGAAAAAAATCCGATTACCGCCAAAAGTCTGGTTGGATTTATTCCAGACCGACCATATATTTATGAAAAGCTCACTGCCCGGGAGTTTTTGAATTTCATCGGAGGAATTTACGGAATGAGGGAAGAAGAAGTCCAAGAGCGTGCTCCTGCTCTCTTAGAGTTCTTTGACCTTTCAGACTGGGCAGATGAGTTGATTGAAAGCTTCTCGCACGGAATGAAGCAGAGGCTGGTTTTTGCCTCGGCACTTCTCCACGACCCAAAGGTAATTATTGTTGATGAG
>CAZKMM010000092.1:0-10811 GCA_964553915.1 uncultured bacterium | reverse complement strand
TGCCAGCTGGTCAAGGTTGTTTATCTCCTGACGAGACCAGAGATAAAACGCTTCTTTCAAAACCCCGACAATAAATCGGGCAAGCAAATAAGGGTCGGTTTTTTTGGCTTTTTCTAGAGCCTGGGCTCGGGCTACATAACTACAGAAAATATTGGTTATGGTCTGATAAAAATGCTCCACTTTCTCGCTCAGCTCTTTATCTGCTCCGGAAGCTCCTTCCAGCATCAGGTTGATAAAATCCCGAGAATTGCGATGAGCCAGTAATTTCTGAAGAGCAAACAAAAGCGCCTCTCTGAGCTGTTCTATATCCATTTCTTTGGTGACCTTTAAGTCCGGCAGGGTGCGGAAGATGTAAGAGAAATTATTTTCCAGGAGTTTTTGGAAGATATCTCGTTTATTGTTGTAATAAAGATAAAAAGTTCCTCTTGCCACCCCGGCTTCACGGACAATATCAGCAACCGTGGTGGAATGATAGCCTTTTTGGGCAAATAATTTTAAAGCACATTCCAAAAGTTGCACCTTTCTTTTTTCCCGGCGGAGCTTTTTAACAGGCTCCGCAATCCTTACATCCTTTTTGACAGCGGGGTGTGGTCTTTTTTGCCAGGGCTCTTTCATATTCATTCCATAGATACTCCTTTCTGACGCCGGTGTCAATCAGGTCCCAGGGCAAGAGTTCATCTTTTTCCCTTGCCCGAAGATATCTGGCTTTGACCCCTGGATCTTTAATGATTTTTGTTAGGGAGATTTTTCCCCGGGCAAGTTCTTCCAGCAGGCGGGATAGCTCCCGGTCTCCCCGGGAGATGATGGCTTGAAACAAAGCTTCTCGCACCGAACTAATTTTTAGCTCCAGTCCTTCTTCTTTTCTCAGTTGGCTCTGAAGCCTTTTCAGTTTTTCTTCCAGCTTTTCCCCTTCCTCCATTTCCAGCCATTGAAAAGCGGTGTGGGGCTTGGGAATAAATGGATTGATGCTTACCTCTATGGTTCCCGGATATTTTTTCCTGCCCGCTCCCATTGCCAGAGCGGTTTTAATTCTCCGGATGCTAACCGCAATTTCATCCACTGCTAGCTCGCCCTCCTCGGGAAATCCCACCTGATAATAAAGCTTGATTTTTTCAAATCCCTCCCTGCCTATTTTTCGGGCTTGGCGAAGGAGTTTATCTTCTGGAATCTGTTTGTTAATAAAAAGCTGGAGTGAATGAGAGCCTGATTCAGGAGCTATGGTGATGGTCTTTGCTCCTGAGCCTTTCATTCTTTCCAGCAATTTTTCGCTGATGCTTTCCACCCGGAGACTGGTGGGAGAGAAGGAGATTTTTTCTCGCTCCAGATATGCTAAAAGCGGAGTAAGTCCTTCCCAGTCAGAAACCACAGGAGCAATCAGCCCCACTCGGGAGCGATATTTTCGGATTTGTTCTATGGCAGAAATTACCTTGTGGTAGTCTGCCATTCTCGGCGGGCGGTAAAAATATCCTGCCAGGCAGAACCTGCATCCCCATCTGCATCCCCGCATCAGCTCAACCAGTCCCAGCTCGGAAAATTCCATTTCTGGAGAAAAAATTACCTGATAAGAAGGAAGCTGGGAAGCAGGGGTTTTAAGAGCTTTCACTTTTTCCGGTACTTTCCCCATAACTTTTATCTGGCGGAGTTTTCCCTCCCGGTCATATTCCGGCTGATAAGCCTCAGGAAGGTAAATACCTTCCAGCTCAGAAAAAATTTGCCTGAGCCCGGAAGGAGTTGCATCTCTGCCTGCTTCCAGCAGGGCTTCACAGAGCGGGTAAATAATGCTCTCTGCCTCGCCGATAACTATCAGGTCAAAAAAATCCGCCATTGGCTCCGGATTGGAGCTGATAGCAATTCCTCCGGCAATCAAAAGCGGGTAGTGGTATTTTTTCCCTTTCCCCTTTTTTCTCTGAGCCCGGCGGAGTGGAATTCCGCTGAGCAGGAGCATTTTAAGAGCATTGAGATAGTCCAGCTCATAGGAAAAAGAAAAGGCAATTACATCAAATTCTGAAATCGGTCTTTTGCTTTCCAGAGTAAAAATCGGAACCTTTTTTTCCTGATGGATTTTTTCTTCTTTCGGGTCTGGATAAAAAGCCCGCTCGCAAACCACCATTGGATGGTCATTGAACAATTTATAGACCCATTGAAAGCCAAGATTAGCCATTCCCACTGAGTATCGGTTGGGATAGCAGAGGACAATTTTAAGCGGAGCAGATATATTGGGGGTGATTAAACTTTGCTCCTGTTTTCTTCTTTCCTGAAGTTTTTTTAGGATTTTAAACATCAGAACCCTGATGCCCGAGCTGAATTCTGATATTTTGCCAGTTCTTCTTCCAGCTCCTTTGAAACCTGAATCAGACTGAGCGGGTCAATCCGAGCATCTAGCAGTTTTGCCCCAAAATGAAGATGAGGACCTGAAGCCCTACCCGTGGCGCCAGAAAGAGCAATTACCTCTCCTTTTTTCACCATCTCCCCATTTTTCACCAGAGGTTGCGAGAGATGGCAGTAAAGGGTATAAATTCCTCCGCCGTGGTCAAGCAAAACCGTTTTTCCGAATAGATAACCTTCATATACCAGAGCAACCTTTCCGGAATTACTCGCCCGAACCTCCTCGCCAACCCCTGCCCTTAAATCCACTCCGGAATGAGGGCTTTTCGGCTTATGATTGATGATTCTTCTTGCCCCAAAAGGACTGGTCACCTTGCCCGGAACCGGGAGAATAAATCCTCCCTCCCAGAAAACTTCCGGCTCGGTTTGAATTCTGGATAAAATGGTTTGGTTGTCTTTGATTACCCTCATAGCAATTTCCTTGGGGAATTCCACCATTTCTGCTGGCAGGGTTAAATATTCCACCGGATAAGCTTTTCGCTTGATTTCTATGGGGATAAATAACTTTTTCATTTTTCCGCTTTTTCTGGTAATTTTAATTTTCAGAAGATACCTTCCCGGAGCCTGCTCCAGGTCAGCGCCCAGCAGAGCATAAAAAATTTTCCCCTCTGGCTCGGATTTAAAAATAACCGGCCGGGAAAAAAGTTTTCCTTCCAGGTGAAAGATTGTATTAGAAAAGCTGATGATTATTGCTCCTGCTTTTCCCTGGCTGATTTGACAGGCGGTTTCGGATTCTCCCAGGCAGGTAATCTTTATCCCGCAGTCAGTCTGGTAAGAAAAGCTAAAGCTGAAAAGAAGAGCGAGAAAAAAAATTAAAGAAAAAATTTTTACTTTCATTTTTCCCAGTGATGTATTTCTTTTTTTTCTTCTACCCGGGCGAGAACTTCGCCCCGTGCCAGCAAAATTTCTAAAAGTTCCCCTAAAATCGCCTTTTGAGCTTCCTTTAAAATCTCTCCCTTTTGATTTCTGGTAATGGAATATCCCCGGCTCAGGGTAGCAAGCGGGCTTAAGCTGTCCAGCTTTCCTGCCAGATGATAAAATTTTTCCCGGGTTTGATTTAACTGGCTTTGAAAAGATTGACTTAAAGCTCGCTCCAGCTCATACAATTTAGTCCGCTGATTTCTCAGCCAGGCACTGGGAGAAAATTTAAGGAGCTGGCTTTGAAATTCTCTAACCAGCATTTTTCTTGTTTCCAGTTGAGCGAGCAAGCTTTTATTCATCTGCTGAGAAGCCAGCACCAGATCCCGGTGGGTTATTTCCAGTTGATTTTGAATCCTTCTGCCCAGGTCGTAAAAAATCCGAACCCGCTCCCGGGCAAGCTGGAGCCGGCTGGTCAGGATTTTTTTCAGCTCCTCCTGTGCCTGATAAAACCTGTCCAGAAGTTCTCTTTGCTTCTGAGCAATAATTTCCGCAGCTCTGGTGGGAGTGAGTGCCCGAATATCTGCCACCAAATCAGCAATGGTGTAATCTATCTCGTGCCCGATTGCACTCATCACCGGCACCTTGCTTCGGGCAATTTCCCGGGCAAGGAGCTCGGTATTAAAAGGATATAAATCCTCCAGCGAGCCTCCGCCCCGGGCTAAAATAATCAAATCCAGCTCGGGCTTGGCTTTTGCCCTTCGCACCTTGGGATGGTTTGCCCATTCTAAAGCTTTTGCCAGCTCATACTCAGCTCCTTCCCCCTGAACCCGGGAGGGAATTAAAAGGATTTCTATCTGAGTGCCCTGCTCCCGAAAGACCCGGAGCATATCCTGAATCACTGCTCCGGTGGGAGAGGTGATAATTGCGATTCTCTGAAAGAAATCCGGCAGGGGCTTTTTTCGCTCCTGAGCAAAAAGTCCTTCTGCTTCCAGCTTTTTTTTCAATTGTTCAAAGGCAAGCTGAAGCGCGCCAATTCCCACCGGCTCAATGTAATCTGCAACCAGCCGAAGCTCGCCCCGCTCCGGATAGATATTTAAATATCCCCGGGCAATTACCTCCAGTCCATTCTCCAGAGCAAATTTCAAGTAAATTGCCTGAAAGCGAAACATCACCACGCCCAGTTTTGCCTTTTCATCTTTGAGGCTAAAAAAGTAGTTTCCACTTTTCGGGTTTCTTAAATCAGTAATCTCTCCCTGCACCCAGATTTCACTGAAATCTCTCTCCAGCTGGTGATTTAATTCTCCCACCAGTTCCGAGACCCGATAAATCTTTCTTTCTGGAAAAGAAAAGCGATTCATTGGCAAAGCTCCTCTATCCGCACCAGCTCACAGCCCTGGCTGGAAATCTCTCCCAGCCTCTCCTCCAGAACCTCTATGGTTTCTGGATAAGGATGTCCAATGCCGATGGCAGAGCCGAGCTGGTGGGCTTTCTGGCAGAGCTCATTTAGTTTTTGCTCAATAGCAGATTTATTTCTCAGATTATCCAGAAAAACTTTTCGCTCGCAGGTTCTTGCCCCCATCTCTTCTGCCAGAGCTCTTCCCACCGTGTATTTGGTGGTTCTTGAGTCCAGAAAAAAAAGTCCCCGGCTTTTCAGCTCCTCAATCACTGCTTTCATCAATTCCTGGTCCGCGGTAAAAGCAGAGCCCATATGATTGTTAACCCCGACAATTCCAGGCAGGGAATTCAACGCCTGGTTTAAAGTTTTTCTTACCTGCTTTGGGCTCATTGATAAAAGTAAAGCCCCCTCTCCTGGATTGACTGCAGGATAATTAACCGGCTCCATCGGCATATGAAGGAGTGCAGGCTTATTATATTGTTGAGCGAGCAAGAGAATCTCCTGACTGTAAGTCTGATAAGGAAGAATGGATAAACCAATCGGATAGGGCAGTTTTGCCAGTCTTAAAGCTTCTTCATAGTTATACCCCAGGTCATCAATCACAATAGCAATTTTAGCTTTCCGGGAAAAGCGTTGAGGAGTTTTGGGAGGAGCAGACGGAGAAAGGATTTTAAGTATGATTTCTGCAATTGGATATTGCCCCTGGTAGGCTAATAAAGCCAGAGAATCCGAATTAGACCTTTCTTCGTCCTTAACCGGATATAATCCCTGCTTCTGCCAGAAATCTGATAAAAGCTTCTCCCCTAAAATGAAATCGCGCTCGGAACCAAAAGCAACCGTCATACAGCTTAAATGATGCTCATCCACCATACAGTCATTAAATTCCAGAGGAGAGCGAAAAAGAGAAGTATTTTTTTGAAAATGCCTTTGAGTCAAAAGCAAAAGAGAACCTGCTCGCTCTGGTTGCTCTGCTTTAGTTGAATGACCTTGTGGGGGAGCAAAAAAGTTTTTTATTTTCCCGACGGAGTTCCGAAAGAAATATCCTCCCAGACCAAGCAGAATTAAAATCGCCAGCAGAAAAAAAACTGGTTTAGATGAGCTTTTCTTTTTTTTCTTTGGACGCCTACGGGCTTTTGCCCGACTGGATTTGCTTCTGGTCATAAAAAAATTCTACTGCTCAGAGGTTTTTTTCAACTGAGCCTGAAATACCTCCCAGCTCCTTAATAATTCCACTGCCCGCCGAAGTTGATAATCCTTAAGAATCTCCTGCTCAAATTCTTCTTTGGTGGGCTTTTCCTCTTCCTCAGGCTTTACCTCCTCAGGATGAATATATCTGGGCAGTTTTTCCTCCCGAAGCCGTTTTTCCTCTGCTTCCTTCCGCTCCTTTTCTAAAATCTCCTGTTCCTCCGGGCTTAACTCTTCCACGATAATGTCTGGCTTAATTCCTTCTCCCTGAATGGTTTTTCCCATCGGGGTATAATAATAAGCTGTGGTGAGTTTGAGTCCAGAGCCATCCTTTAAGGTATAAAGCGATTGAACCGAGCCTTTGCCATAGGTTCTGGTGCCGAGAATTACCGCTCTTCCTGCATCCTTAAGGGCAGCTGCGACAATTTCACTGGCACTGGCAGAGCCGGCATTAACCAGAACTATCATTGGAAAGCCAGTATAAGTGTTCTGCTTGTGGGCATAAAAAGTCTTGTTCACTCCTTCATCTCCTCTTCCTTTAATGCTGACAATCGGTCCCTCACTTAAAAAGGCATCTGCCACTTCCAGCGCCTGCTCCAGAGGACCGCCCGGGTTATTGCGCAGGTCTAAAATCAATCCTGCCAGCTTTTGCTTTTTATCGGCTTTTCGGTCAAGTAAAACTTTCATTGCCTGATGAAGCTCAGAGGCGGTATTTTCATTAAAAGTCACCAATTTGAGATAGCCATATTTCTGGTCAATTAGCTCCACTTTCTTTACACTCTTGATTTTAATAATATCCCGAACAATGGTGATGTCTTTTGGCTCTTTCCATCCTCTCCGGTAAACAGTTATGGTTACAGAAGTGCCCTTTTTCCCCCTGAGTCTATTCACCGCATCCATTAAGGTCATACCTTCGGTGCTCTCGCCATTGACTTTTAAAATTACATCTCCAGCTTTTAAACCGGCTTCCCAGGCCGGGGTGTCTTCAATTGGAGAGATAACTGTAAGCCTGCCATCACGAATCCCGATTTCAATCCCTAATCCGCCAAATTTCCCGGTCAGGTCCAGCTTCATCTCGCTGAAATATTCTGGAGGAAGATGGACTGAATGAGGGTCAAGATGGGAAAGCATCCCCTGAATTGCTCCGTAAATTAAATCTTTGGAATCTATTTCTTTGACATAATTCTTCTCTATTAAATCCAGCGCCTGGTTAAATACTTCTAGATATTTGTAAATATCCTGGGTATCTGCTCGGGCTTGCTGGATTCTGCCCATCAGCATTATGCTGG
This sequence comes from uncultured bacterium, assembly GCA_964553915.1. Lineage (GTDB taxonomy): Bacteria > RBG-13-61-14 > RBG-13-61-14 > RBG-13-61-14 > DRUE01 > CAZKMM01. The sequence continues at coordinate 3,695 of CAZKMM010000092.1, read as the reverse complement.
CAAAACTGAGCAAGATAATCAGGCTCAAAAGAAGAAAAATCCTTAAAATCCCCTGAGCTGGACGAGACATTCTTTTCTCCCTCCTTAAATTAAAAATCTCAAAATGATTATATCACCCGAATCTTCATTTGCAATTAGATGGATAAGGGGCAGGAGTTTAAGAAAAAATCTGAAGAGCTAAAAAACAAGCCAGAGGAGAAAGAAGCAAAAATCTTTCTAGGGAGCTCTGGGTAAGGTTTAATGTCTTTCCTGTGGCATCTGTTCCAACCTTTATCTCCAAAAAAAGAACGGCTTTTCCGAAATATTACCCAGGACTTTGCGATTTCTGTTTTTCTCGGGAAACCTGCTTGACAGCATCTAAATTTTGCTTAATAAGTATCCAAAGGAACTCAGGAGGGAGGGAAAATGGCAGATTGTGTTTTTTGTAAGATTATTTCTGGGGAAATTAAGACTGATTTTCTTTACAGGGATGATGAGGTGGTGGCTTTTAAGGATATCAAGCCTGCCTGCCCGGTGCATTTTTTGGTGGTTCCGGTGAAACATATTCCTGAGCCTTCTGCAATTGCTGATGAAGACCTTAAGATATTTGGCAAGATGTTTCAGGTGGCAGGCAGGGTCGCGAAGGAACTGGGGGTGGGAGAGAGCGGGTATCGGATGGTGGTGAATGTTGGTCCGGATGCGGGTCAGGAGATTTTTCATCTTCATATTCATATTTTGGGTGGGAAAAAATTTGCTTGGCCTCCTGGATAATAATTTGGGCTTGACAGGGGGGAAGAATTTTGCTCATAATCGGCTTATAAGAACTATTTTACGGAGGGCGGGAGATGGATTTTCCAGAAGAACTTAAGTATTCCAAAACCCACGAGTGGGTAAGACTGGAAGGTGAAAACGAAGTAGTAATTGGAATTAGCGATTATGCACAGCAGGAGCTGGGTGATATTGTTTATCTGGAATTGCCTGAAGAGGGAGATGTGGTGGAGAAGGATAGTGCCTTCGGGGTAATAGAATCCACCAAAGCTACCGAAGACCTTTATTCTCCAGTTTCGGGCACGGTGGTGGAAGTAAACACTCCTTTAATTGACTCTCCTGAGGTAATCAATGAGGACCCTTATGGGGATGGCTGGATGATTCGGGTGGAGTTAAGTGAGCCCAAAGAATTAGAAGATTTAATGAACGCAGAAGAGTATCAAGACTATATTAAGGAGCTGGCTGAATAAATTTTTTCCTGTCTTCATTCATCTAAAAATAGAAGCACGGGTTTAATAAAGGAAGGTTTTTTTTACTTAAATTTAGGGGGTTAGTATGAAGTGGTCTTTTAAAATCGGAAGCATCTTTGGGATACCGGTTCGGATTCACATTACCTTTTTGCTTTTATTATTTTTTGTTGCGGTCAATCCTCATAAGGGTCTGCTTGGCGGTCTGGTAGGGGTGGTTTTTATTATTTTGGTTTTTATCGGGGTTTTACTTCATGAATTGGGACATTCACTGGTTGCCCGTCATTTTGGAGAGCCGGTTCATGATATAGTTCTTCTTCCCATCGGCGGAGTGAGCCGGATGGAAATCCCCCAGGACCCCAGACAGGAAATTTTGGTAGCGGTTTCTGGTCCGGTGGTAAGTTTAATTCTGGCGATGTTTTTTCTCATTTTGTCCCTTTTGTTCGGATACAGCCTGGGCTTTGGTAGTTTTATAAAGGCTGAGTCCCGCATTCTGGTGGAGCTATTTTATGTGAACCTGATGCTGGCAATTTTTAATTTAATTCCGGCTTTTCCTATGGATGGAGGAAGGATTCTTCGGGGAATTTTGGCTTTAAGAATGGAGCCGGTCCGGGCGACCAGAATTGCAGTAGGAGTAGGGCAGGTTCTGGCAGTGGTGATGTTTTTTATTGGCATTTTTTTTAACTGGTGGCTGGCTTTGATCGCGATTTTCCTTTATTTTGGGGCAGAGACCGAGGAGCAGGGCACAATTCTCCGCCAGGTCTTTCATCGGGTTCCGGTTCGGGCTTTAATGCTGGAGGATTTTCAGAGTCTGAAGCCCGAGGACACCCTCTCCCAGGTGCTGGAGATTATCTGCCATTCTGCCCAGGAGGATTTTCCGGTTTTAGATGATGGCAGACTGGTAGGAGTTCTTCCTAAAAGCATAATTTTCCGGGCGCTTCGGGAGATGCCTCCTGAGACCAGGGTAGAAGAGATTATGGTCAAAGATTTTTTCCAGGCAGAACCAGATATGCCCCTGGACCGGGCATTAAAGGAACTGGCAGAGAATAAAGCTGGAGTGGTGCCAGTGGTGGAGGCAGGGAAATTGGTGGGGATTTTAACCCTGGACCAGATTGCCAAATATCAGCTGGTTTGCGGTGCCAAGCCTCAGGAACGGCTTGCCTGGATTTTTTCCCGCCAGAAATGATAAATTAACCGAATGGTCTCCCAGCCAGCCCGGAAAATCACCCGGAAACTCCCTCCAGAGGGTTTTCCTGTTTTTCTGGGAAAATGCGAAACCGCAACTTCAATGGGCTCTATTCCTTTTTCTTTTGCCCGGTATAAAAGCTCCGCATTGATTAAAGCTCCCGGACTTTTCAGCTCCACTCCTTCCAGGATTTTTCGGTCAAAAATTTTAAAGGCACAGTTCACATCCCGGGCTTTGATTTTAAATATATTTCGCATCAGGAAGCTGAACAGCTCTCCTAGAAGTCGGCGGTGAAATTTGTCCCGACGGTTCTGGCGATAGCCAATTACCAAAGGACTCTGCTCCAGATAGGGAAGAAGTTTTTTTATCTCAGAGAGGTCAAATTGCTGGTCTGCATCAGTAAAGAAGAGCCAGCGATATTTTGCCTTTTTAAATCCGCTCTGTAGAGCAGAGCCATAGCCAAGATTTTTCGGATGCTGAACCAGGCGAACCTGGGGATAAATGTTCACCAGCTCCTCTGCCAGCTCGCCGGTTCCATCAGTGGAGCCGTCATCAACAATAATGATTTCGAACTCCCGGGCAATTTCCTTTAAAATCTTGAGAGCAGATTCAACCACCGGTTTTAGATTATCTTTTTCATTATAACAGGGGAGAATCAGGCTGAGTTCAGGAATTTTTAAGTCAGGGAGATTTTTCATTCTTGGAGTGACCATATTTCAATGCTTAATTGACGGCATATATCTTGGAAATCGCTTATATCAGCGGTAACCAGGATATGGATTGGTAAATTTTTGTCGTATAAGATACAGCGAATGATTTTATCTACCAAACTAAGAGCTCTTTTTCCCTTCAAAATTTCTTGAAGAGCTAATTCGCGGTATTCTTTATCATCTATATATAGTGGGGAAAGCTTTTTAAGTAATTTATATATTTTTTCTTTATTTCTTCTATTTCTGACAAATCGGGTACGGAAGATTTCATATAATACTGGCCAAGGAATTAAGACTTTAATTTTTAAGTTGTATATTTCTTCAGCAAAATTTTTTGCTTGGTTATGATATTGGTCTTTAGGGTCTACAAGAGCGATCCAAAAGCTGGCGTCAGTAAGAATATTGAACATTTTTTAAATGGCTTCAATATCTTCATCAGCTTCTTCTAATGACTTTGCATACCCAGCCCAGGGAGCTACTTTTCTTTTACCAAAAATAAATTTACCTTTTAGTCGTCCATCTTCTTTGAAAATTATATAAATTCTATCTTCCTCTCTGAGATTTACATTTTTCTTTAAATCTTTT
>CAZKMM010000091.1:0-11071 GCA_964553915.1 uncultured bacterium | reverse complement strand
TCCCAATCCGCCAGCGGGGATGTGGAATTACAGAAAAGCAATATTCTTTTGGTCGGTCCCACGGGCACGGGCAAAACCCTGCTGGCTCAGACTCTGGCAAAATTCCTGGATGTGCCTTTTACCATTGCGGATGCTACTTCCTTAACCGAAGCCGGTTATGTAGGAGAAGATGTGGAGAATATTATTTTAAGCCTGGTAAGAAATGCGGATGATAATGTTGAGCGAGCAGAGCGAGGGATTGTTTATATTGATGAGATTGATAAATTAAGTCGGAAAAGCGAAAACCCGAGCATCACCCGGGATGTGGGAGGAGAAGGAGTCCAGCAAGCACTTTTAAAAATTCTGGAAGGCACCATTGCCAATGTTCCTCCTAAGGGCGGGAGAAAACATCCCCAGCAGGAATTCCTGCAGGTAAATACTACCAATATTCTTTTTATCTGCGGGGGCGCTTTTGTTGGGCTGGAAAAGATAATTGAAGAAAGAATTGCCGGAAGCGGGCTCGGTTTTGGAGCAGAGTTAATAAGTAAAGAAGAGCGGGAACTGGGAGAGATTCTGGCAATGGTCCAGCCGGAGGATTTGATTAAATATGGAATGATTCCTGAATTTGTGGGAAGAATTCCGGTGGTGGCAACCCTGCACGAGCTGGACGAGGATGCTCTGGTGGAAATTCTCCGCCAGCCCAGGAATGCCTTGATCAAGCAGTATCAAAAGCTGTTTGATTTTGATAATGTCAAGCTTAAATTCACTGATGGTGCCCTGCGAGCCATTGCCCGGGAGGCAATTCGGAGAAAGATGGGTGCCCGGGGCTTGCGCGCCATCTTGGAAGAAGTAATGCTGGATGTAATGTATGATATCCCGAGCAAGAAAAATGTGCGGGGATGCGTGATAAATGAGGAAGTGATTGAGAAAAGAGAAAAGCCCATCCTGGAATATGAAAAAGAAATAGAAATTGCTTCCTAGCGAGGTGAACTATGTTTTATCGGGAACCAGATCCGAATCAAGGAAGAAAAAAGGGAGAAATTAAAACCATCCCGCTTCTACCTCTCCGGGATATGGTGGTTTTTCCTTATATGGTGGTGCCTTTGTTTGTGGGAAGGGAAAAGAGCATTAATGCCCTGGAAGAGGCAATGAATTCTGACAAGGGCATCCTGCTCGCGGCTCAAAAAAGTGCCAAAACCAATGACCCCTCCCCGGAAGATATTTATACTGTGGGAACCGTGAGCACCATTATTCAACTGCTCCGGCTCCCGGACGGCACAGTAAAAATTCTGGTGGAAGGAAAAAAACGAGCCCGGATTCGTAGATACCTGCCAAGAATAGATTTTTTCCTGGTAGAAATAGAAGAGATAGAAGAAGATAATGCCACCACAGTAGAGACCGAGGCTTTGATTCGCTCCATTAATTCCACCTTTGAAACTTATGTCAAGCTCAACAAGAAAATTCCTCCGGATATGCTGGTGAGTGTTTCCAGCATTGACGAGCCGGGAAGACTTGCTGATACCATTGTTGCTCATCTCAATCTCAAGCTGGAAGATAAGCAAGAAATTCTGGAAATTGAAGACCCCACCAAAAGGCTGGAGAAGTTATATGAGTTGATGCAGGCGGAGATTGAAATCCTGCAGGTGGAGAAGAAGATTCGGGCAAGAGTGAAAAAGCAGATGGAGCGCACCCAGAAGGAATATTACCTCAACGAGCAGATGCGGGCAATACAGCGGGAGCTGGGGGAGAAGGATGATTTTCGCACCGAGTATCAGGAGCTGGAAGAGAGGCTGAAAAAGAAAAAGCTCACCCCGGAAGCTTATGAAAAGGTCCAGCGGGAGCTGAAAAAATTCAAGATGATGAGTCCGATGAGCGCAGAAGCGACTGTGGTGCGCAACTATATTGACTGGATTTTGAACCTGCCCTGGACCGAAAAAACCGAGGATAAAATTGACCTGACCGAGGCAGAAAAAATTTTAAACGAGGACCATTATGGTCTGGAAAAGGTCAAGCAAAGGATTTTAGAATATCTTGCGGTTCAAAAGCTGGCGGGAAAACTCCGGGGTCCAATTCTCTGTTTAGTGGGACCGCCGGGAGTGGGAAAAACCTCTCTGGGCAAATCGGTTGCCCGTTCTATGGGGAGGAAGTTTGTCCGAATCAGTCTGGGCGGAGTTCGGGACGAAGCAGAAATTCGGGGACATCGCCGGACCTATATCGGTGCTCTTCCCGGAAAAATCATTCAGGGAATGAAGCGGGCAGGGGTAATCAACCCGGTATTTATGCTGGATGAGATTGATAAATTGAGCTCGGATTTTAGGGGTGACCCGAGTGCAGCTTTAATGGAGGTGCTGGACCCGGAGCAGAACTATATGTTCCAGGACCATTACATAGACCTGGATTATGACCTTTCTAAGGTGATGTTCATCTGCACCGCCAACCAGCTTCATACTATCCCGCCAGCACTGCGTGACCGGATGGAGATAATCCGTCTGGAAGGCTACACTGAGATGGACAAATTACAAATTGCCAAGGGCTGGCTGATTCCCAAGCAGAAAAAGGAGCACAGCCTGGAAGAGGTGGAGATAGAATTTTCTGATAATGCCATTCTGACCATTATCCGGCAATATACCCGGGAAGCAGGAGTGAGAAGCCTGGAGCGAGAAATTGCCAGCATTATGAGAAAAATCGCCAAAGAGGTAGCAAAGGAAGGGAAAAAGAACTTCAAAATTACCGCTCAATCCATTCCCAAATATCTGGGAGTGCCCAGATTCCGTTATGGCAAGGCAGAAGAAAAAGACCTGGTGGGAGTTGCTACTGGTCTTGCCTGGACCGAAATGGGCGGAGAGCTTTTGCAGGTAGAAGTAGCCGTGGTTTCGGGCAAGGGCAAGCTCCTGATTACCGGTAATCTGGGAGAGGTGATGCAGGAGAGCGCCCAGGCGGCAATGAGTTATATCCGCTCCCGGGCAAAAGAGCTGAATCTTCCGGAAGATTTCTATCTGAAACACGATATTCATATCCATATCCCGGAAGGAGCTACTCCCAAGGATGGTCCCAGCGCCGGGATTGCTCTGGCGGTTGCCATTGCCAGTGCCTTTACCAGGGTAGCGGTTCGGCATAATGTCGCAATGACCGGAGAGATAACCCTGAGGGGCAGGGTGCTTCCGGTAGGTGGTCTTAAAGAAAAGCTCCTTGCCGCTCAGCGGGGTGGAATTAAAAATGTCTTAATTCCCAGAGAAAATGAAAAAGACCTTTCTGAAGTTCCCAAGAAAATTATCTCTGCCTTGAATATTATTCTGGTGGAACATATGGATGAGGTGATCAAAAACGCTCTCACCGAGAATATCCTTTCACCGGAAAAGAAAGAGCCTGAGGAAGAAGAATCCAAAGAGCTGAGCAAACCGGAGGGTGAAGGAGATAGCGCTCCCCCACCGGTGATGTAAAAAATTCCTTTCTTCCTTTACTAATTCCTCAAAAAATGATATTTTTGTATGCTTTTAATAAGCAGGGAAGGAGGGAGAATAATGGAAAAACTTGAGGAACTAAAAGAACTGGTTAAGCAGGGAAAAGACCAGGAAAGTATAAAATTGGTTGAGGAGCTGTTAAATCAAGGGGTTTCTGCAGAGGAGATTTTAAGCCAGGCTTTAATCCCGGCAATGGATGAAGTAGGCGAGCTTTTCCAGAAAGGGGAATATTTCATTCCGGAGATGCTCGTCTCTGCCCGGGCAATGCAGAAGTCTATGGAGGTTTTAAGACCCAAACTTCAGGAAGCCGGGGTTCAAGCTCAGGGAAAAATTGTCTTAGGCACGGTCAAAGGTGACCTTCACGATATTGGAAAAAATCTGGTAAAGATGATGCTGGAGGGTGCTGGCTTTGAAGTAATAGACCTGGGAGTTGATGCGGGTCCGGAAAAATTTGTCCAGGCGGTCAAGGAACATCAGCCTCAACTGGTGGGAATGAGTGCCCTTCTCACTACCACAATGATTTCTATGAAAGATATTATTGAATCCTTAAAACAGGCAGGAGTAAGGGAGCAGTTAAAGATTATGGTGGGAGGGGCTCCGGTTCGCCAGGAATTTGCTGAGGAAATCGGCGCAGATTTTTACGGCAAAGATGCCACCGAAGCCAAGGATTATGCCCGCAAAGTAGTTGGGGGCTGAATTCTGATAAATAGTGGAGCTGGAAAATGAGGTTAACCAGATTTTACCTGCCTACTTTACGAGAAGACCCGAGCGAGGCAGAAGTAATTTCTCATCGGCTGATGCTTCGGGCAGGGATGATTCGCAAACTTGCCAGCGGAATTTATAGCTGGCTTCCCCTGGGTCTGAGGGTGCTGAGAAAAGTGGAGAATATTATCCGGGAAGAAATGAACCGTCAGGGAGCTTTAGAGGTTTTTCTTCCCGCGGTTCAGCCGGCAGAGCTCTGGAAGGAATCCGGCAGATGGGAAGCTTATGGAAAAGAGCTTCTTCGCTTCCGGGACCGGCACGAGCGGGAATTCTGCATCGGTCCCACCCACGAGGAGGTGATTGTGCATCTGGTTCGGGGAGAGGTTCGCTCCTGGCGACAGCTTCCTTTAAATCTTTACCAGATTCAGACTAAATTTCGGGATGAGATTCGCCCCCGCTTCGGAGTAATGCGGGCAAGGGAATTTGGAATGAAAGACGCTTACAGCTTTGATATGGATGAGGAGGGGGCAGAAGAAAGTTATAAGAAAATGTATCTTGCCTATTCTCGGATTTTTTCCCGTTGTGGATTAAGCTTTAAAGCCGTGGAAGCAACCACCGGACCAATTGGCGGAAAGTTCAGCCACGAGTTTATGGTTCTGGCAGATACCGGAGAAGATATAATCGCGGTCTGTGAAAACTGCGGATATTCTGCCAACCTGGAAAAAGCAGAAATTGCTCCGCCCGAGAAAAAAGAAACCGAGCCGGAAAAACCCCTGGAAAAGGTCCACACCCCGGAAAAAAGAACCGTGGAGGAAGTTTGTGATTTTCTCAAAGTCCCTCCTCAAAAACTGGTCAAAACCCTGATTTATGAAAGTGATAAAGGTCCGGTGGCGGTAATGGTCAGGGGAGAGAGGGAATTAAATCCCAACAAACTCCAGAGCCTGATTGAAGCGGAGTGGCTGGAAATGGCAAGCCCGGAGAGGATTGAGGAACTCACCGGCGGCCCCTTAGGCTTTTCCGGACCGGTGGGACTTAAAATTCCGGTATATGTGGACTCTGAAGTGGCGGTGATGAAGAACTTTATCACCGGCGCCAATGAAAAGGACTATCATTATCTTAATACCAATCTGGGCAGAGACTTTCAGCCCACTCAAATTGCGGACCTGAGAATGGCAGTTGAAGGCGACCGCTGCGGGAAATGCGGTGCCGGGCTTAAATTCCAGCGGGGGATTGAAGTTGGGCATATCTTTAAGCTGGGAGAAAAATATTCCCGACCAATGAAAGCGAGCTTTTTAGACCCGGAAGGCAAAGAAAGATATTTTGTGATGGGATGCTATGGGATTGGCACGGGCAGAACCGTTGCCTCGGCAATTGAGCAGAATCACGATTCTTCCGGGATTATCTGGCCGGTGAGCATAGCTCCTTTTCATATTTATATTCTTCCCATCAATTATAAAGATGAGCGGGTAAAAGAGGTCTCGGACCAGCTGGAGCGAGAGCTGGAGGAAAAAGGCTGGGAGGTGCTTTTAGATGACCGGGAAGAGAGCCCGGGGGTAAAGTTCAAAGATGCGGATTTAATTGGCATACCTCTCCGGATGGTAGTAGGAGAGAAAACCCTGGCTAAAGATTCTGTTGAGTTCAAGCTCCGCTGGGAAGAGGAAAAAAAGCTCATCCCCCTGGCTCAGGCGGTTTCCGAGGCAGAAAAGATAATTAGTTCTGCCCTGGAAGAAATCTCCCGGAAAGCCAGCCAGGCAGAAGCCCGGGCGCTTGAAGAGTTTGCTTAAATTTTAAGCTCAGCTCCGATAAGTAAACCGCTTTTCCAGTTCTGCCAGTTTTTCCACAATTCCGCCGTATTCCAGCTCGCTCATCGGAAGCATTGCCGGGCCTGAGAATCCCTGCTCCCGAATAAAGGTTGCCTTCTGGCTGGCTTTTTCCCGCACCTTGTCCCAGAAAGGATGGTCAAAAACATCGCAGGGACCTACCAGAACTCCATCCCGCATTGAAAAAGCCGCGCCCGTGACCACTGGCGGTCCATCAAAATAGGAAATGTCAGTATAGAGTCTGCAGGGCATAAGCGGACCAGTATGTGAGCCTCTCATAAATCCAGCAACCAGATGGCATTTTTCAAAAGGCATCAGCACCTCGCCAGTAGCAGGGAATTCTCCCTGGGTGCGGACAATCATTACCGGGTCGTCTTTTCCAGTATATTTCCCGGCAATATTATGAAGCCGGGTGGTGCTTACTGCTACCGCCTGATTACCGGTCTCCCGGCTGTAAATTGCTTCAACCACATAACGCTGATTATCCCTTAATAAGGTGGCAATACCATAAAGGTCTTCGGGAGCGTTCAGCTCAATGATTTTTTCTCCACGAGGATTATTTTTAGCTTCCTCGCATCTCTGCTCTCTGGTATGCCAGTTTCCGCATTTGGGGCATTCAGTATATTCCACATCAATAATCTGGAATTTAAATCCTTTTGCCATTTTCGGGCTTAAAATCAAGCCCGCACAATACATCGGGTCTGCAAAAGCCAGATACAAGGGAAGATTATAGGCACCAGGGTCGGTTTTATCTGCAGCAAAAAGGATAAACGGCTCTGCGGGTCGCTCCTCAATCTCCATCTCTGCTACTGCTGGTCCCATTCCCCGAACATTGCCAGAAAAAGCATCCTTCAAAAGGTCCTGACCAGCTCCATAAAGCCCCTGCTTTTTTGCCACGTTATCTGTGCCTTCCTTAAAAGCATTCCAGGCAAGCCCGTGAACCTTTTCCGAGCCTGCTCCATTGGTGTGAGTCATTAAAATTGCTATGTCATCACCGGTGGTGCCAATGAAAAAGTCAATAATGCTTTTTCCTTTTTCTGCCTCCACTACTTTTTTTACCTGTTCCACCAGCTCCTTGCTCGGGCGAATATGCCCTCCGATGCTTCCAATATCTGCTTTAATTACTGAGATAGTTACCTTCATTTTACCCCTCCTTTCCTGATTTAAGAATTTCTTAAGTCTATTAAAATGCTATCTTTTAAAGATGTCAAGGTTAGTTAAAAAGTTTGCTTTAAAGGAGAAATTGTGATGAGATAAAAAGATGCTGGAAAAGGTTCTCAAAGCCCTCAGCTCTCTCTCCCACCGTCTTACCTGCACAGAAAATGAAAAAAAAGCCTGCGAGATTTTAAAAAATCTTTTAGAGGAGCTGGGCTATTCTGTTAGAGTGGAGGCTTTTTCTTCTCCCGGGACTTTTTCCTGGAGCTATTTGGTAATTTATCTGGGTTTTTTTCTTGGTTTGATTCTGGCGATTTTTTACCCGATTCTGGGCGGGGCGATTTTTTTAATTTCACTTTTTCTTTTTCTCGGCGAGCAGACCACCTTATTTCCTTTTTTGACCTGCAAATTATTTGCCCGGGGAAAGAGCCAGAATCTTATTGCTTTTTCTCCCGAGCAAGAAGGCATAAAAGAGCACTCAAAAAGGCTCTGGCTGGTAGCTCATTATGACAGCTCCAAAACCTCGCTTGCCTTTGCTCCCAATACCGTGAAATATATCCGAACAATGTTTCTGGTTTCTCTGTTTTTACTTGGCTTGGGCGGGCTGATGATTTTGCTCCAGCTCTTTTCCTCAAATTCCTTCTGGGCAGTCCCTAAAATAATCCTGGCAATTTCTGGTTTATATTTCTTTTATATGGCTTTGATGATGCTGGAGCGGGAGCTTCGGGGAAAACCGGTTCAGGGAGCCTGTGATAATGCCAGCGGAGTGGCAGTGGTGCTGGAGCTTGCAGGAAGGCTAAAGGAAAAGCCTCCTTCGGGGCTGGAGCTGAGAATCCTTCTCACTGGCGCAGAAGAGGTGGGGATGGTGGGAATGGCAAATTTTCTTAAAAAGCATCGCTCCGAACTGGAGCGAACCAGAGATTATTTCTTAAATTTTGATTCTCTGGGAGAAGGAGAGCTTTGTTATATCAGTAAAGAGGGGATGATTTTTCCACTTTCCGGCTCGGCTGAGCTTTTAAAAATCTGCCAGGAAATTTCCCGAAGAGAAAAATTTCTTTCCCTGAAAGCCAAGCCCTATACCGCTCTGACTCTGGATACCCTGGTAGCACGGTCTCGGGGATTTGGAGTGCTTTCCCTGATGGCATTAACCGAGCAGGGTATTCCCCAGCCCTGGCACTGGTTTAATGATACCTGGGATAAGATTGATTATAAAAAGCTTGAGCTTGCCTGTGATTTTGCCCGGGAGCTGGTGCTGAACTTTGCTCAAAGCAAGCGAGATTGAATTTCCTCAAGCTTTTGCTCCAGTTCTTTAAGCGTTTTAACTGAGTTTTCATCTAAAGGTGCCTTCTGGATTATCTCAGAGAGATGTCCCCGGCTTAAAGCCAGAAATTTTTCCAGAGAAGGGCTGAGGAGAAAGATGAAAATGCCGAGGGAAAGAATAATCCAGCCCAGCAGTGAAGAAATTCTCCAGATAGCCCTTCCTTTTCTGGTTGGCCAGTTGCGGGAGATTACCAGGAAGATAATAAAAATTACCAGCAGGATAAATTCTCCTGCCAGCCAGAAAATCAGCCGGCTCTCTCTCAGGCAGTAAAGAAACATTGCCCGAAGATTAATTCCGAAATTTCCCCGGGAGTCGCTTACTACCCAGCTTCTCCAGTCCGGGGGAAGCTTTTGAGGATGTTTTACTTCTGATTCTTGCGAAATTTCTTTTTTTACCTGCTCCAAAGAATTCCGATATTTTTCCGGCACCGAATAAGGATTATCTGTAAAATGAACCTGTCCTTTTTCATCTACATATTTATATAGCTCGGCTGATAAAGTGCCTGCCAGTAATAACCCTGCGCAGAGAATTATCCCTGAAATCAGTCTCATCTTGCCCCTCCTTTTTTCAACTGACTGATTAATTCTTTCAGATCAGCAGGGTAAATAGAAGAAAGCCCATAGGTTTTTCGGAGCCTATCCAGGGCATTAAGGAGCTGTTCCTCTTTTGCGGTTCTTTCCTGTTCAAACAAATCCAGCTGGCGAACCGGGATTAAATCTCCGGCACTTACTCCTAAAAGCCGAAGAAGCTCAGCGGGATTTTCCCGCTCCAGCACCTTTTGAGCATAAGCCAGAAGCACCTGGTCCTGATTGCTGGGAGTGGGTAAACGGATGCTCCGGCTCCAGGTAGTAAAATCCGGAGAGCGAAATTTTAAGGTTAATCTTTGTGCATATAAATTATGTTCCCTCAGCTTGATGCCCAGCTTGAGAATCAAAAGATAAAGCCAATCTTCTTTTTCTTTGGGGTCAAAAATATCCCGGTCAAAAGTAATTTCTTTGCCCAGACTTTTAGGAGGAACCTGCTCCACCACCAGCTCGGTCTCTCCCAGTCCCTGTGCCCGCTTGTAAATCTCCAGACCAAATTTTCCGAAATGCTCCTGAAGAATTTTAGAACCCAGACTGAGCAGGTGCTTGACCTTCTTGGCACCCAGAAGCTGAAGCCGGTCTTTGGTTTTTCCGCCAATTCCGGGAAGAATATCAATGGGAAATTCTGCGAGAAATTCTGCTTCCTTTCCTGCAGGCACCTCCAGGATTCCCTCAGGCTTGGCAAGTTTGCTGGCAACTTTTGCCACCAGTTTATTGGAGCCGATTCCAATTGAGCAGGGAAGGGCGAGCTTTTCGTTAATGGTTTTTTGAATCAGCTCGGCGGTTTTCTTGGGAGAGCCAAAAAGCTTTTCTGAGCCGGTCAGCTCTAAATAAGCTTCGTCAACACTGGCTTCTTCCACCAGAGGGGAGAATTTTTTTAAGAGATTAAATACCTGCTCGGAAAAGTAAGCATAAAGCTCCATCCGAACTGGAAGCACCACTGCTTCAGGGCAGAGCTTTTTTGCCTGTTTTAAAGGCATACCATTTTTTACCCCACAGGCTCGGGCTTCATAACTGGCACTTGAGACCACTCCTCTTCCCTGTGGTTTACCGCTGACTATCACTGGCTTATTTTTCAGCTCCGGATGAAAAATCCGCTCCACCGAAACAAAAAAACAATCCAGGTCCAGATGAGCAATAATTTTAGAAGCACGCTTCATCAGAAATAATTTTAGCATTATTTGGATAAATCTTCTGTTTTTTGCTCAATTGCCCTGAAAGAAGGGCTGTGTTAATATCAAAAAAAATCCCTGGTGGAGAAGAACTGGTGGTCTGGAAGCGGATTTTTTTTAATTCTATTTTGGGCAGTATTTTAGCAAGCTTTATAGAGGTTTGTGCGATTATTATTCTCCTGGGGGTTAGCACTGATTTAACTTTTTCCCATTTTTTCAAGGCAATTCCCAGCCTGGTTTTTCTGGTTCTGGTGGTGATTGGCTCGGAAGGATATTTTTTCCGAAAATGGCTTTCTCAAGCCCGGGAGTTTGACCAGCTTGCTTCCCGGACCCAGGACCCGGACCAGCTGGGACCCAATGCTCTTTTAGCTCAGGAGGAACTGGCTAAATATCCAGCTCGGGCATCGGTTTTAGTTCTGGGGCTCTGGATTTTTTGCGGGATATTTTTAGCCGGAACCCTGTCTCTTTCCTGGGGAGCGGTTTTTTACTATTGGGAGCTGGTTTTTATTTTTATTATTTCTGCTTTAGGTGGTCTGATTGCTTTTGTCTTTCATTTTTATTTTTTCCGGATGGTTCTTTATAAGAATGCTCGCCAGATTCTGGAATGGGAAACCGGCTATCATTTAACCCAGCAAGAAATTGGCTTTTTTAATTTAAAGAGGAAGCTCCGCTTGAGCTGGCTTCCGATTTTATTTTCCGCTCTGTTTCTGCTATTGAGCCTGGGGTATTTCCAGAGCTCGCTGATGGTTAACCGTTTGTATCAAGGTTATCTTAAAAGATTTTCTGAGCAGATAAGAGATTCTCTGGCTTCTGGAAAAAGAGCCGAGCCAGAGCTGGAAAAAATCAAGAAATTGCTGGATATTCCTCTTTTTTTGAT
>CAZKMM010000090.1:0-11089 GCA_964553915.1 uncultured bacterium | reverse complement strand
GCTCCGGAAGAAGAAAAAAGAAGCCAAATTATGCCCATTAACCATCGCTATCCGCTCAAGGATTTAATTTCCTGCCTGAAAGAGCTGGATACCTCTTCCCGGCAGAAGCTCACCGCAGAATATGTCCTGCTGGCTGGATTTAATGACTCTGAGAAAGATGCTCTTAAACTGGCAAATCTGCTTTCAGACCTCAAAATCAGAATCAACTTAATTGCCTTAAATCCCTTTCCTGGCTGTGAGTTTTCTCCTCCCACCAGAGAAAAGGTAGAGGAATTTCAAAAAATATTAAAAGGGGCAGGATTTATGGTTTTTATCCGAAAGAGTCGGGGCAGGGAAATCCTTGCTGGATGCGGTCAGCTAGCAGGAGGGTAAAGAATGTCTCCAATTTTAGCAGTGGTTATTATTCTCGCCCTGGTAATTATTGCGGTTCTGGGAAGCGGATGGCTGATTAAAAGCAAAATTAGATTCCCCAGCAAACTCCAGCTCAAAATTCTCTCCAGCCAGGAACTGGAGGAACAAATCAGCTCCGCTCTTGATGAATACGAGCCAGAACTGAATCAGCTTGGCTTTGAAAAAATCGGTGATTTTGAAATTATCGGTGCCAGCGGGCAAAACCTGCATCGGGTTTATTTTCATCCAGATGAAGAAGTTATTGCCCTGGTAAGCTTTTTTGCCTCTGAGAGCAGAAAAAAACCTGCCCTGGTTTTTTACACCCGATTCCAGGACCAGAGCAGTTTAACCACGGACCAGGCACTGGTGCCTAATTTTTTAGAGACTCCGCCCGAGCAGGAGCTTCAACGCTTTGCCGGAGTATCCTCTGCTCAAACCCTTCTCCAGCTTCATAAAAAAAGGCTGGAAGAATTAAAGGAAAAAGGAAAAATCCCGGTCCGGCTCGCTAAAAATGAAATCTTTTATGAAATAGAAAAAGACCAGCAAAGACTTTTAGAGCATCAGATTAAAACCGGAATGGTAAAAAAGGATGAGCTGGAAGAGGTTTTAATCCCTACCTGGAAATTTGCTTTTTATTTCCTTTTAAAAATTATAGACCCGATTCCTTTTGGAGTGAGTTATCTGAGATTTTTTTCTTCCCTTTTCCTTGCCAGTGCCCTGATTATGGGATTTTCCTGGCTTGCCCGCTGGGATTTTTTTCTGGATTTGCTCGCTCAAGCCAATCTCAGCCCGGAAAGAATTCGCTTCTTAATTGCCGGAAGCGGGACCTGTATCTCCGGAATTCTCCTCGGATACCTGATTCATAGAAGAGGATTTTTATGGGCAGGAGTGGTTTCTTTTTTAGGAGTTTTAATTTTAAGCTCACAAATTCCCAATAGCTGGATTTTGATTATCCTGGGTGCCCAGGCTGGACAGGTGGGAAGCAGGCTCTATGAATCCCGAATCAGCCGGATTCCGGTCCGGCTGGCAGGTCCGATATTGATTCTGATTTTCCTTTTTGTTATTGCCTGGATGTTTTTAGAAAAATAAATTTTATTTTTCCTGAACAGAAAGTGCCTGATTAATTTCTTTTTTCAACTCCCAGAGTTCATTTTGGTGTAAGGGGCAAAAATCTATCCCCAGAATCAGCTCGCCTGCCTGCTCAATCCTTCCTTTCCTGAACAGAAATTCCGCATAAGCTAGCCGGGCGGAACAGTTGTCTGGGTCTGCGGAGAGGGATTTTATAAAATAGCTTTCCGCCCGCTCATCATCTCCTTTTGCCCAGAGCAGTTGTGCATAATTATTTAAGGCAGATGAGTTTTTGGGATTAAAATGAATTGCCCAGAAAAATTCCCGCTCTGCCTGAGAAAAATTCCCCTGCTTCTTGAGCAAAAGCCCCAGATTATTATGTGCCCGGGAATGAGAGAAGAAGCATTTTAAAGTCTCTTTCCAGAGCTGGGTGGGAGAGTTCCATTTTTCCGACCAGTTAAAAGACAAAACCAAAAAACATAAACCAACCAGCCCAAAAGAAGAAATAGCCAGAATTCTTCTCAGTAAAGAACCAATCATAGCCAGCCCCAAAAATCCCCGGGCAAAGAGAAAGAAAATTCCCAAACCAGCAAGATAACACCGGGTAAGGCTTGCTTCCACCACCAACGGAACCACTGAGGAGCTGGGAGCAAGAAGCACAAAGAACCAGAGGAGGAAAAAACCCTCAATCCTCCGACGAATAAACCAGTAAATGCTCACCCCTCCCAGCAGAGATAAAAATCCGATACTCAGCCCCGCGCTCCAGTAATTTAAGGGACTGAATTTTGCCTCCACCACCGGATGGAGAGGAAAAATTAACCATCTCAGATAATAAACCAGAACCCGAGCCTGGAGTAAAAGATTCTCTCCCACCGGGCGGGGACGAGCCAGCGGAAAAAAGGTATAAAGCTCAAAGAACTGACGCAGGAAAAAATATCCCAAAGCCCCTGCCCAGAAAATTCCCAGCCAGATTAAGGATTTTTTATCCCAGCGACGAAAAAATAACCTCTCCAGAGTTAAAACTGCGGGTAAAGTAATAACTATGGATTTACTGGCAAGCCCGAGCCCAAATCCGAGAACACTCAAAACTCCGAAAAAAATCCCCTGCCCGGATTTTAATTTCATTGCCCGGAGAAAAAGCCAGAAGCTCAAAAGATAAAAAAAGCTTGCCAGAAGCTCGCTTCGGGCACTTAAATAAATTACCGGCACCACTCTGCTCGGATGCAGGGCAAAAAGCAAAGCGGTAAAAAATCCCAGCTCCACCGAGCCGGAAAGCTCCTGAACCAGTAAATATGCCAGCATCAAGCAGAGCAAATGAAAAAAAAGATTAACCACCCGCCAGCCCAGAGTATCTTCTCCAAACCACTTCCAGTTCCACCAGTAGCTTAAAACCACCAGAGGACGAAACATTGGCACTTTTTGGGCAGAAAAGCTTTCTGGCTGGAAAAAAAATCTTCCGGGCTCTTTCTCCTCCTGAACCGAGCGATTCCAAACAATGGTATTGTAATCATCATAAAAAAATGGAGCCCTCAATCCCACAATAAACGGCACCGCTCCTGCAAGCAATAAAATCAATACCAACAAGAACTGGATAAATCTGGCTTTCATTTTTTTCTTTCATTTAATCCTATAATTTTTTTCCTGACAATCTGGGAATTGACAGCCCCAGCCGGGAAAAATAAAATCAAAAAGATTTGAGGTAAAACAATGGAACTTTTAAATTTTGAAAATCGCGCTCTGATTACTGACCTGTATCAACTGACAATGCTCGCCAGCTATTTTCAGCACAACCACAATCCCATTGCCACCTTTGAAATGTTTATCCGTCATCTTCCGGAAAATCGGGGCTATTTAATTTTTGCCGGCTTGGAGCAGGCACTGGATTATCTGGAAAACTTAAAATTCCTGCCCGAAGAAATTGAATATCTCAAATCTCTGCCGGTCTTTAAACATATCCCCAAGGAATTTTTTGACTTCTTAAAAGAATTCCGATTTAAGGGAGAGGTCTGGGCACTGGAAGAGGGAGAGGTGTTTTTTGCAGAGGAGCCGATTCTTCAGGTGCGAGCTCCCTTAATTCAGGCTCAGCTGGTAGAGACTTATCTTTTAAGCATTATTAACTTTCAGAGCTTAATTGCCACCAAAGCTTCCCGGGTAGTGGACTCTGCCCGGGGTAGGCAGGTAGTGGATTTCGGCACCAGAAGAGCTCACGGTCCTGAAGCCAGTGTGCTCGCCGCCCGTGCCTGTTATATTGGCGGATGCGTGGGCACCTCCAATGTTTATTGCGCCTATAAACTGGAAATTCCTCCGGTGGGAACAATGGCGCATTCCTATGTGATGTCTTTCCCCACCGAGCTGGAAGCATTTAAAAAGTTCCAGGCTAGCTTTCCAGAGCATACTATCCTTTTGATTGATACCTATGATACCATTCGCTCCGCCCATCAGGTGGCAGAAATGAAGGAAAAAATCAATGGAGTCCGTTTGGATTCAGGAGATTTGCTCCAGCTCTCCCGGGCAGTGAGAAAAATTCTTGACCAGGCTGGAAAGAAATCCGTTCGGATTCTTGCCAGTGGAGATTTGAATGAGTATCTGATTGATGAGCTGGTTCGCAAGAAAGCTCCCATTGATTCCTTCGGCGTGGGCACGGAGATGGTCACCAGCAGAGATGCTCCTGCCCTGGGCGGAATTTACAAGCTGGTGGAGATTGAAACTCCTCAAGGAACCAAATATACCCTGAAATTAAGCAGTCAAAAAGCCACCTATCCGGCAAGAAAGCAGGTATTCAGGTTCAAAGATGAAAACGGCACCTATGCCTATGACCTGATTGCCGGTGCCCGGGAAAAACATCCAGCAAAACCGCTTCTGAAAAAGGTGATGGAAAAGGGGAAAAGGCTTCAGCCCTCCCCGCCCATTGATGAAATTCAGAAAAAAGTTCGGCGGGAACTGGAGAAATTTCCTCCCCGAATTAGAAGAATATTTAATCCGGGAAAGTATCCGGTAAAATATTCTTCTGAGCTAAAAAAATTGCGTCAGAAAGTGGTCAGGAAAATCCGGCGTGAACAGGGATTATTCTAAATACATCAATCGCCCGGGTTATCAGGCACCTTCGGGCTATGACCCGAATAAATACTTCCGTCCTTCCGTAGCAGTAGATTTACTCATTTTCAGTTTTTTTGAGCAAAAACTTCATCTGCTTTTAATTCAAAGAAAAAATCTTCCTTTTCAAGGATACTGGGCACTTCCCGGCGGTTTTGTGGAAAAAGATGAGGACCTCCGGGAAACCGCCCAGCGGGAGCTTTTTGAAGAGACCGGATTGAAAAATCTCCGCTTAATTGAGCTGGGCGCCTTCGGTCATCCGCTTCGGGACCCAAGAACCCGGGTGATCAGCATTGCATATCTTTCCATTGTCAGAAAAGAGAGGGTCAAACCCAGAGCCGGCGATGATGCCAAAGAAGTGGGATGGTTTCCGCTCCGAAAATTGCCGGAGCTGGCTTTTGACCATGAGCTGATTATTAAATCTGCCCTTGCCCGGCTTAAAGAACTTGCTATTCTTTCCCCGATTCTGGCAGATTTCCTTCCAGAAAAATTCTCCGCAGAGGAACTGGCAGGGTTATGCCGGGAAATTTTCAGAAAAAAAATCCCTTCCCAAACACTGATTAAAGAATTTCAAAAAAGAAATCTGCTTAAAACACTTTCTGGAGGCAAATTTAAATTTCTGCGAAAAAATTTTTATCTCTGCTCGCTTTCTTTTTTAATTGCCAGAGAAAAATAATTCTGATAGATTGAAAAAAAGTAATGGGAGGAGAAAAATGAGTGACCCGTATCAGGCGCTGATGGAGAAATTAGACCAAAGCCCCACTGGAGCACCCAAAACCGAGCATCTGGAAAAAATCCTTAAAATCCTTTTTAGCGAAGAAGAAGCTAAAATTGCCAGCCAGCTCCCGCTTAATCCTCTGCGTCAGCCTATCAGCAAGCTGGCAGAGAAGACCGGGGTGGAGAAGGAAAAGCTGGAGCCAGTTCTGGAAAACCTTGCCAATAAAGGGCTGGTTTATTGCGCACCTAAAGAGGGAGAAAAAGCCTATGCCCTGCTTCCACTCTTGCCCGGAATTTTTGAGTTTCAGTTTATGAAAGCAGAATATGACCCAAAATCCAAAGCTCTGGCTAAATTGTTTAATGATTATTATTTTCACGGTTGGGGAAAATCCAGCCTGGAATTTAAAACTCCTTACACCAGAACCATTCCCATTGAAAAAGCCATTTCTCCCGGTCAGCAGGTTGCTTCTTATCAGAAGGTGGAGGAACTGATTACAGATTCCAAATCTCTGGCAATTACTAATTGCTTTTGTCGGCACGAGCACGAGCTTTTAGGCGACTGGTGCGGAAGACCCAAAGAAGTCTGTATGATTCTCGGACCTTTTGCTGATTTTGCCGTGGAGCGGGGTTTTGCTAGAAGAGCCTCCCGAAGCGAAATGCTGGAAAAACTCCAGCTGGCAGAAGAAAAGGCGCTTGTGCATATTACTGACAATATTAAAGAGAAAATCAATTTTATCTGCAACTGTTGTGGCTGTTGCTGTGGATTTCTCACTGCGGTTAACAAGTTAAATATCCCAAGCGTGGTTGCCAGCAGTGGGTTTATGGTGGAGATTGATGAAGAAAAATGCAATAACTGTGGTGCCTGCACCAAGCGCTGTCAGGTGCGGGCGCTCTGGCTGGAGGAGGACCCGGAAAATCCCAAAAAGAAAATCCTTAAGAAAAATCTTGACCGATGCATTGGCTGTGGGCTGTGCGTCTCTGCCTGCAAGCAGGAAGCAATGAAAATGGTCAAAAGACCCGAAGACCAGATTATTCTTCCCAGAGAAAGCTTTTGGGAGCTGGGAATGGAGCTATTAAAAGAAAAAGCCCAACGAAAAGGAGGAGAGATATGACCCAGAAAGAATACGACGCCATTGTGGTCGGCACCGGTCCTGCTGGAGCTACGGCTGCACTCCGCCTGGCTCAGGCAGGAAAAAAGGTAGCAATTTTAGAAAGAGGACCCCGGGCAAAAAGACTGGGAAACTCCTTAAGCCTGCTCCCTCTGGTAGATACCAAATCTTTTATTCCCACTCCGACCAATCCCAGTGTAATTCGGGGCATTGCCTTAGGCGGAAGCACCCTGCTTTACTGCGGAACCGCCACCCCACCTCCTATCTGGCTAAAAGATAAATATGGTATAGACCTTCAGGGATATGCGGATGAAACCATTGAGGAGATGGGGTTAAAGCCCCTCCCGGACCATCTGCTCGGGGATGGTGCCAGGCGGATTATGGAATCTGCCAATGAGCTGGGCTACAATTGGGTGCCATTTTTAAAATTTATCCGTCCGGATAAAGCTGAACAAGGGTTTTGCACTGGCTCTACCTGTATGATGGGATGCACCTGCGGTGCCAAATGGACTTCTGGAGAATTTGTTGACCAGGCAGTGGAGCTGGGAGCAGAGCTTTTTCTCAAAGCCCGGGTGGAGCGGGTTTTAATTGAAGATGGCACTGCGGTGGGAGTGCTCGCCCGCACCAGAGAAGGAACCAGGGAGTTTAAAGGAAAAATTATTATTTTAAGTGCTGGTGGGATTGGCACTCCGGGAATTCTTTTAAGAAGCGGAATCAATTCTGCCGGGAAAAAATTCTTTACTGACCCGGTGGTAATGGTTTATGGCATCAGCCGGTTTAAAGGAAGTAAATACGACCCACCAATGAGCGTGGGAACCTATGAGCATTATGAGGAAAGGATTGTCCTTTCTAATCTAACTGACCCGGGAATTCTTTTCTCAATGATGATGGCACTGGCAAGACCCACCCGCTTCTGGCAGGCTTTAATGACCCATCGGGCACTGGGGATAATGGTCAAGGTGGGCGATGAAATGAACGGAGAAATCTTTGCCAATGAAAGCATCAGAAAGCCGATGCAGAAAACCGAAAAAGACCGGCTCAAAAAAGGCTCAGAAATTGCTCAAAAGATTCTGGTCAAAGCCGGGGCAAACCCGAACAGTATTGCCACCACTCCGATTCGGCTCACTCATCCGGGAGGAACCGCAAGCATTGGCGAGGTGGTAAATGAAAATCTGGAAACCGAAATTAAGAATCTTTTCTGCTGTGATGCCAGTGTGATACCTGAGACTTTAGACCTCCCTGTGGTTCTAACCGTGATTTGCTTTGGAAAACGCCTGGCAAATTACCTTCTTCAGAACCGCTTGACATAAAATATGGAGGTGGAAAATGAAGGTGGGAGTAGTTTCTGATACCCACCTGGCAAAAGGGGGTTTGCGGAAATTTGCCAGTAAGATGATTCAGGGGATAAGTGAGGACCTGGAGGCATTTTATCAGCTTATTAATCCTCATTTTCAAGGAGTTTCCGCGGTAATTCACGCTGGCGACCTGGTGGATTTAGCGGTTTTAGAAGTTTTGAAAAGATTTGGCGAGGTCTATGCGGTGGCAGGAAATATGGACCCGGCAGAAGTAAGAAAAGTTCTGCCAGAAAAAAGAATAGTGGAACTTGAAGGGTTTAAAATCGGTATTATTCATGGCTGGGGCGCTCCAGATGGACTGAGCCAGCGGGTCAGGGAGCAGTTCCTAGGAGAGAAGCTGGATTGCATTGTCTTTGGACATTCTCATCGTCCTTATGACCGGGTGGAGCAAGGGATTTTGATGTTCAATCCCGGCAGTCCCACAGACCGAAGATTTGCTCCCAAAAGAACCATTGGCATCCTTCATCTGGAAGACAAAATCTGGGGAGAGCATATAGAACTGGATTGATGGAGGAGATTTCCCGGCTGGCGGAAAAAATTCTTCAGGCAAAATTTCTGGTGGCGTTTGCCGGAGCCGGGTTGAGTCAGGAGAGCGGAATTCCCACCTTCCGGGGCGATGAAGGCATCTGGAAAAAATACTCGCCGATTATTTTCGGAAATCTTTTTGGCTTGGCATTTGCTTTTGTTTTTATGCCCAGAAAATTTCGGGAGTTTGTTTTTTCCAGCCTGAGCACCTTTACCCGGGCTCAGCCCAATCCGGCTCATCTTGCTTTAGGGGAGCTTTTTCAGGCTGGGATTTTAAAAGCGGTCATCACCCAGAACATAGATGACCTGGAAAGAAGAGCCGGGGTGGGAAAGCTGGTTCAGCTTCACGGAAACATCTACCGTCTCCGCTGTCTTCGCTGTAAAGAGCGGTTTGAAATCAGCTTAAGTGAGCTGGAAGAATTTTTATCCCAGATTCGGGCGATAAAATCTCAGAGGGAGCTGATTAAAAGAGCCCGGGAATTTGCCCGCTGTCCCAGATGCTCTAGCTGGTCCAGACCGGATATAGTCTTCTTTGGCGAAGGGCTTAACTCCAAGGATTATTATTCTGCAATTCATCTGGCACAATCTTCCGACTTATTTTTAATTCTCGGCACCTCGGGAGTGGTTCAACCGGCAGGTTCCATTCCCCTCTATGCCAGAAGAGCTGGGGCATTATTGGTGGAAATCAATCCTGAGCCCACTGCCCTGAGTGGATTATGTGATTTTACCATCAGGAGCAGTTGTGCCTTTGCTCTTTCCCGAACTCTGGAAGAGATTAAGAAGCTTGCTCCGGAAAGATTTGCTCACTCCCCGGCTCAATCTGGTTAAGGCTGGAATTTTTTAGAAAGTGCTTCCCAGAGGGCAAGAGCTTTTACCCAGCTCTCTTCATATTCCAGCTCCGGGTCCGAATCATAAACAATCCCACCTCCGGCAGGAAAATAAGCAAAACCATCTTTTAAGATAATAACCCGAATCGCAATGTTCAGCTCCAGATTTTGATTAAACCCCAGCCAGCCAATAGAACCAGTATAAACCCCCCGAACCACTGGCTCCAGCTCATCTATAATCTCCATTGCCCGAATCTTGGGTGCCCCGGTAATGGAACCACCAGGAAAGCTCGCCCGAATTAAATCAAAAATATCCCTCCCCTCTGCCAGCTCTCCCCGAACCGTGGCAACCAGATGATGCACCCGACTATAGCTCTCCAGCTCCGGATATCCCAAAACCTCCACTGAACCATAATCGCACACCCTTCCCAGGTCATTCCGCTCCAGGTCAACAATCATTGCCAGCTCTGCCAGGTCTTTTTCACTTTCCAAAAGCTCTTTTTTTATCTTTTCATCTTCCTCCTGAGTTTTTCCCCGGGCACGGGTGCCTTTAATCGGACGGGTGATAATCTCCCTGCCCCTCACCCGTAAAAATAGCTCCGGGCTGGAACTTAAAACCCCAAAATCCGGATAAAGCAAAACTCCGGCATAGGCGCCCGGATTAAATCTCCGAAGCCGGGAGTAAAGGGAAAAAGCATCTCCCAGATACCGGGCATAAAAACGCTGGGTAAAATTCACCTGATATATATCACCTTTGATGATATATTCCCGAGCCCGCTGAACCGCACGACAATAGCTGGAATAATCAATAACACTCTGCACCTGCTCAGAAAAAAATTCCTCGCTCCCCTCCCTTTTCTGCTCCAGCGCCCGCCAGAGCTTATCAAGAAAATCATTTTGTTTTTCAGGAAATTCTTCTCCCTCCAGGCCGAGTAAATACCATTTCTGCTCCGGATGATGATAGCCAAGAATAAACTGATAAAAATCCAGCCGTAGCTCATCCAAGCCCAGGTCATCTTCTCGGGTAAAAGGAATTCGCTCAAAATAATTTCCCAGCTCATAAGAAAAATACCCCACCCCTCCGCTGAAAAAGGGGAATTCCCCCGCACCATCAAAAAATTGATAGCGGGAAAAATATTGACGGAGAAGCTTTAAAGGCTTGAAAGTCTCAACTACCCGCTCCTCTTCTCCAAAAATAAAAAATCTCCCTTTCCGAAATCTCAGGCTCAAAAAAGGCAGAAAGCCCAGATAAGACCAGGTGCCATACCGGGAATGCTCCAGAGAGCTATCCAGCCAGAAGCAGGGCGGAAAGGAAGAAATTTTTTCAAAAACCTGCTCCGGGCTCAGCGCCATTCTCAAAGGCTGAATTACCAGTTTCATTCTTTTCCCCAATTTAAAAAATTATTCAAAAGCTCCAGCCCATATTCAGTAAGAAAAGACTCCGGATGATACTGCACCCCGAAAAGCCCGAGCCCGGGGTTCTCTATGCCCATAATCTCTCCATCCTCTGCCCGGGCAGAGATTTGAAAAAGTCCGGGTAAACTCCCCTCTTCCAGCGCCAGAGAATGATACCGCATTGCCCGAAAAGGACTGGGCAAGCCCTGATGAATGCTTTTTCCAAAATGATAAACCAGAGATGTCTTTCCATGCATAATCCTCCCGGCGGAAACCACCTTTCCATCATACGCATAACCCAGGCATTGATGTCCCAGACATACCCCTAAAATCGGAACTTTTCCCGCAAATGCCCGGATTAAATCACAGGAAATTCCCGCCTGCTCGGGTCTGCCCGGTCCCGGGGAGATGATAATTTTATCGGGCAGGAATTTTTCAATTTCTTTAAAGCTGACCCGGTCATTTCTCCAGACCTTCAGCTCTGCTCCGAGCCTTCCCAGTGCCTGCACCAGGTTATAGGTAAAGGAATCATAATTGTCAATCATCAATACCCGCATTTTTTCTCCCAAATAAAAAACCCAGCTTCCCCAAGGAAGCTGGGTGCCCACTT
>CAZKMM010000089.1:0-11102 GCA_964553915.1 uncultured bacterium | reverse complement strand
ATTACTGGCAATATAATATGCGAAGGATATTTAGAATTATGATAAATCAACTGATGAGCTATTTTGATGCAATTAGAACCACCTTCCCCGGCACAATTTGTATTCCGGTCAAATTGAGGGAAATTGCTGGAGGAAATCTCCACCCCGATTCTATGACCGGGCTTAAAGAGATTGGAAGTTGCCCACATATCTATCTCATAGCGATAAACCTTTCCCGGTTTGATCGGGGAAGGATTTAAATAACTCTCCCGATAACGAGCCCGAATAATTCCATCACATAAATTCCGCACATAACCGCCGGGATGAACATCTACCAGCTTGGCGGTAAAATCTGTATCCTTTGCCGAACTGGAGGCATAAAGAATCATCCGGATGGGACCGGTCACCTCCAGCGGTTCCTTTAAAGGCTCGGTCATATAAACTAAAACATCTTTTCTCTTTTCTATGTCTTTCTGATTAAATTCTCCCGGTTGCCATTGTTTATATCCCAGAAAATTTCCTCCCCGGGTGGGAGCTGGATTTTCCGGGTCATAATCATACTGGTCAAAAGCCTCATCTGCTGGAGGAGTGGTATCCAGCCATCCATCCCCTTTTCTGGAATTAGCATTTCCTTTGCTGTGAAGATAAAAATTGGTCCATTTGGTTCTGGCTAAAGGCCATTCATATTCATCCCGCCACCGGTTCTCTCCCATTACAAAAATTTTTAAAGGAGCTTTCTTTTCCTCTCCGGTATCAATTCCTTTGAGCCAGTAATTAAAGAAATCCATCATCTCTCTGGTATAAAGTTTGAATCCAGCAAGTGGTCCCTGACGAAATCTGGGGTCTGCGGGAATACCCGGTGCCCCGTGCACCCAGGGTCCAACAATCATTCTGCTTTTTCTGGCATTTCCTTTTCCTTGAGCCCGAATCTGAACAAAGTCCATAAACATCGGACCGGTTGCCTGGTCATACCAGCCAGCAATCATCAGAGCCGGAGCACTGACTTTTGAATAAAACCGGTCAAAATTCAAAGCCGGCAAAGTATAAATATCTCCAGGATGAACCAGAAATTTTATTGCTCCGTGCTCTGCTTCCTGTCTGGTTCTTTCCGGGTCAGAAAGAATCGCTTCTACATCTATTTTTTGCGCCGGGCGGATTGGATAATTGTAGTATCCGCCTTTTAAAAGCTCAATTTTTATCTGTTTGTTTATTCCCTCTTTTCTATACCATTCATTTTGCATATTGGTATTCCAGGGAATCATCTGGACATAGGTGAGCGCCCCTCCCCGAAAAATAAAATGAAAAATATTACCCGTGCCAAACATAGGATTCATTGCGGTAAGATAAGGATTATCCGGCGCCATTGTCCACTGGGTATAACCAAAATAACTACCTCCCCAGCTCCCCAGCTTGCCACTGAACCAGGGCTGTTGAGAAATCCACTTACAGGTATCATAGCCATCTTTTCTTTCAAAAATTAACGGGAAATAGTATCCTTCTGAATCATAAGTTCCCCGGGTGTCCTGAACCACAAAAATATAGCCATAGCCAACAAAGAGCTTTCCCAGTGTTTCAAACATTTTCTCATCCGAGCCATAAGGAAGCCGACATAAAATAGCCGGGTATTTTCCCTCATTAACCGGACGATAAACATCAGTTGCCAGCTTCACCCCATCCCGCATTGGCACCATAATATTTCTTTCTACCAGAACTGGAACTTTTTTCGTGTATTCCAGCTCTAAAGTCCACCTTAATAATTTGGCACAACCACTGGTTAATAAAAATATCACCGCCAGAGCTGTCGCCAGAATTCTTCGCATCTTAGCTTCCTCCTAAATTTTTGGAGCCATTTTATCAAGAAGTTAAATTCTGGGCAAAAACGAGTTGATGAACAGAAGATTTTAAGCCATCATCATTAAGCAATGGAAGAAAATCAACAAAAAATTCCCACCATTGCCATTGTTGGCAGACCCAATGTGGGGAAAAGCACCCTTTTTAATCGGCTGGCAAGAAAGAGGCTGGCAATTGTGGACGACCTTCCTGGAGTCACCCGAGACCGGCTTTATTCCCGGATGGAATGGCAGGGAAAGATTTATAACCTGATTGATACTGGCGGATGGATTCCAGAGGCAGAAGGCGAGCTGATAGAAGAACTCACCGAACAGGTGGAGCTGGCAGTGAGGGAAGCGGATGCGATTATTTTCCTTTTAGATGCCCGGGATGGAGTGGTTGAAGGAGACAAAATGATAGCAGACCAGCTCCGCCGGATAAAAAAACCAGTTTTTTATGCGGTGAACAAAATTGATTCCAGGCATCAGGAGAAGTTGCTCTGGGAATTTTATCAACTGGGAGCGGAAGAAATCTTTCCTATCTCTGCCCTTCATAATCGGGGGATTGACCAGTTAATGGAAGCTATCAGCCAGACTCTTCCCGGAGCAGATATGGAGATTCTGGAAAAAGAGCTCGCTCCAGAGATTCCCAGAATTGCAGTGATTGGCAGACCCAATGTGGGAAAATCCAGCTTGATTAACCGAATTCTTGGACAGGAAAGACTTTTAGTTACTTCAGAGCCAGGCACCACCAGAGATGCGGTAGATACTGAGATAGAATTTCAGGGGAAAAAATATCTTTTTATTGATACCGCGGGGATGAGGCGGAAAAGCAAAATTGACCGGAAGCTGGAGCGAATCAGTGTTCTGCGGGCAGTTAAGGCAATTGAGCGGGCAGATATTGTTCTTTTAATGGTGGATGCTACCGAAGGTCCAACTGACCAGGATGCCAAATTAGCCGGGCTCTTTTTAAGAAGAGCCAAAGCCGGGATAGCACTTCTTAACAAATGGGACTTGGTGCCCAAGCCCGAGGTCTCACTTTCTGAGATAGAATCCGCGGTAAAAACCCGGCTCTGGCACATTGCCTTTGCCCCGGTTCTTCCCATTTCCGCCAAAACCGGCTTTGGGCTGGAGGCTCTTTTCCCTACCATAGATAAGGTTTTTGAGCAGTATAACCGAAGAGTGAGCACCGGAGAATTAAACCGAAAGCTTGAGAGAATTCTCAAACAAACTCAACTTCCTCATTATCAGGGCAAGCCTTTAAAGGTTTATTATGCGACCCAGGCAGGGACTCGTCCGCCTTTGTTTGTCTTTTTTGTCAATTACCCGCAGGCAATTAAAGAGCCATTTAAGAGATTTCTTCATAATCGGCTGATTAAAGAATTTAAATTTTTCGGCACCCCTTTGCTTCTGGAATTTAGAGCTAAAAGCAAGCCAGATTTTAAAAAACCCCAAAAAGCCAGGTAATTTATTCCCCCAGCATTTTGAAAAGTCCTTTTAAAAATCCGGCTCTGGCTTTATTCGGAAGCAATTCCAGACCAAAACCGAGCAGAATTACCTGGTTCTGGCTTTGATAAATCCCAACAATCCTCTGAGACTGGTCATAAAAAAGTATCTGGCTATTTTTTGCAGGCAGAAACGAAGATTCAGGATTTAGGGAAGGAAAATAAAACCGCCTGAGCTTAATTTTCCCGGCTGGGGATTTTTTTACCAGTCCCCCGATTCCAGTTCCGGTTCTTGCCTGAATAATTCCCAGCTTTTCTGCCAGGGGATTTTGTTGGTTCAGGCTCAGGGCCGGGGAGAACAAAATTACTTTTTTATCTTTTTGAATCAGCTTTAAAAGAAGCTCCTCTCTTTTTTGGTCAAGAGAGGTTCCATCATCTGCTCCTCTAATGCCGGTCTGCCAGATAATCAGCTCAAACTGGTCAAAAAATTCCCATCCCGGCAGGCGGTCTTTTATTTCCAGACTAAAATACTGTTTTTGAAGTAGGTCAAGAGCAGACTGGTAATATCTTTTCAACCCGAGCATCTGGTCATCGTTCACCAGAAGAATTTTAGGAACCCCGAGCAAAACCGGGATTTTAAAAACTTCCTGTTTTTTGCCGGGCTTGGCTTGAATCTGAATAGTAATGTTTTGCTTTTCCGCTTTGGAGATATTTGCCGGCATCTGGAAAATAAACTCTAATTGTCTTCTCTGCCCGGGTGGGAGAGTTCCTTTCAGCTCCGCTTTTTGTTCCGCCGGGATAAGCTCAGGAGCAGAGATATTTATTTTTATCTTCCTTGCTTTGGTTCCCTGATTTGATATAGTTAAAATCAGCTTAAATTTCTCTCCTTTTTCTAAGAGCCCATCTCCATCGCCCAAATCTAAAAAATAATGCTCATAAACCCGAAGCACCGGGTAAAATGGGTCTGAAGGCAGAGGCTTATTGAGCTTTACCCTGCATTTGATAGTTTGTTTTTTCTCCCGGATTTGGGAGATTCTTATCCCGCTCAGCTCTCCATCCCAGAGCCGGCTATGAGCTCCGAGCATTAAATCTTTTCCCCTGCCAGAGCGGTCATCAAATTTTCGGATTTTATATCTACCCGGGAAAAAGTCCCCTTTATCTCCGGTATTCTTTT
Source organism: uncultured bacterium (assembly GCA_964553915.1). GTDB lineage: Bacteria > RBG-13-61-14 > RBG-13-61-14 > RBG-13-61-14 > DRUE01 > CAZKMM01. The sequence goes on along the minus strand of CAZKMM010000089.1, from coordinate 6,675 downwards.
TAGTTTCCAGCTGGTTCAAACCATCTGCCTGCTCCACTGAAACCAGATAGTGATATTCTGAGCAATATCCCAGACACCTTTGGTTATTGTCTTCTAAAATCCGCTCGTCAATATGATAAATCACCAGCCCGGAGCCAAATAAATTTTCTTCCCCTGCTAGGGGCTGGCGGTTCTCTAAAAGAAAATATTCCCCGGCTCGAAAAGTGGGAATTTTATAAGCCTGATGTGAAATTTCTACAGGTAAAAGCTTTAATTTCTGGGAGCGGGAAATTTCTATCACCTCATCCCAGCCCAGCTCTACCCGACTCCAGGCACAGGGGAAATATGGCTTCTCACCTCCATATGTCCCATATCCCATTAAACCAAATTTGCCAATCCCAAAAGAAGCTCTGCTTTTATCATAAAGGTCTGGAAGACCAAGAAGATGACCAAGTTCATGAGAAAGCACCCGGGCAAATGCCGGCTTCCCTTTAAGGTTAAGCTCATTAACCAGAGCATAGCGGTCTATTTTCACTCCATCTGCAAAAAAAGGCTCCGCTCCTTCCATAGAAAGATATCCTATCCAGGGCCAGAGAAAATTCTTTCTTCCCCCACTCTGCCCACCGGCACCAGCAAAAATAATCACCAGACCATCAACCGCACCATCTCCGGAATTATCATAAAGGGAAAAATCCACTCCTTTTTGTTCTGCAATCTCCAGAGTCTCTTTTACCAATCCAGCAATATTTCTGGGAAAGCTTAAGGGATCTTGTCCAAAGGAATTATTAGCATAATAACTTTCCGGATGGGAGAGCTTTATCCAGCCATAACAATCTCCTGAGATTTTGAGCTTTCCCGCGGAAGCCTGTTGAAAATATCTATAAACCGTAAATCCAGATTCCTGGGAATCAGCAAAAATTTGCTCCTTGATTTCTTCAGAACTCAGTTTATGCTCCTGCTGTGGGAATTCTACTAAAAGTATTAAGAGCTTCACCTCTCCAGAGGGAGGAAGAAAATCATCCCCGATTTTCCTGCCCGGGGCAAAGCCGAAGAAAAAAAGCGAAAGAAAAATTAAAAACAATATTTTAAGTCTAAACATAGATTCTAGCTCAAAAAAGAAAGACTAAACTTCGGATTTTTCCTTTGCTTTTTCTCCCATCTTCTCTGCAACAATTTGAAGGTCTTTATCTCCCCGACCACTTAAATTGATGATGACAATCTGCTCTCGGCTCATCTTCTTTGCCAGCTCCACCCCGTAATAAACCGCATGAGCACTCTCCAGAGCCGGGATAATCCCTTCATAATCGCAAAGAAGATGAAATCCTTCCAGTGCCTGCTCATCATTCACCGCAATATATTCTGCCCGACCGGTTTCTTTAAGCCAGCTATGCTCCGGACCCACTCCGGGATAATCCAGCCCCGGAGCTATGGAATGAGCGATTTCAATCTGTCCCCGCTCATCCTGAAGCAGATAACTTTTAGAGCCGTGAAGCACTCCCACACTCCCGGCACAAAGGCTGGCAGAATGCCTGCCCTTTCCAATCCCTTCTCCCCCGCCCTCTACCCCAATCAGTTTTACCTGGCGGTCATTAATAAAAGGATAAAATAAACCCATCGCGTTGGAGCCTCCACCCACACAGGCAACCAGAAAGTCAGGAAGCCTGCCCTCTCTTTCTAAAATCTGCTTTTTGGTCTCCTCACCAATAATCTTCTGAAAAGAGCGAACCATCTTGGGATATGGATGAGGACCCGCAACCGAGCCTAATAAGTAATAAGTGGTGCGGATATTGGTAATCCAGTCCCGAAGCGCCTCGTTCAGAGCATCTTTTAAAGTCTGGCTCCCGCTCTTAACCGGCTCCACCCGTGCTCCTAAAAGCTTCATCCGAAAAACATTCAGGCTCTGTCGGGCAATATCTTCCTCCCCCATATAAATCTGGCATTCCAGACCGAGCCAGGCACAAACCGTGGCTGTGGCTACTCCGTGCTGTCCTGCCCCGGTCTCAGCAATAATTCTCTGCTTATTCATCCGTCGGGCTAAAAGAGCCTGACCCACAGTATTATTGATTTTATGAGCTCCGGTATGACATAAATCTTCCCTTTTAAGATAAATCTTTGCTCCGCCAATTTTTTTACTGAGTCGGGCACAAAAATAAAGTGGGGTGGGTCTGCCTACATAATCCTGGAGATAATGGTTCAGCTCCTTTTGAAATTCCGGGTCCGGGAAAAATTTTTCAAAAGCCTGCTCCAGCTCCAGAAGGGCAGGCATTAAGGTCTCAGCAACAAATCTCCCTCCGAATTCTCCAAACTTTCCTCTGGCATCAGGTAGCATTTTTCACCGCCTCAATAAATTTTTTTAATTTCTCCGGGTCTTTAATTCCCGGTGCAGATTCCACTCCGCTGGCAACATCTACTGCCCAGGGAGCAACCTGCTGAATTACTATTTTAACATTCTCTGGCTTCAATCCGCCAGCAAGAATAATTCTTCCCAGCTTCTCCTGTGCCTTTCTTGCCAGGCTCCAGTCCGGGCTAATTCCACTCCCACCATAAGCCCGGGTTTTACTGTCCACCAGCCAGAGCAGGTCAGAATACCGCTCAATTATTTTTAAATCTTCTTCTGAGCCGAGCCGGAGGGCTTTGATAATTCTCCCTCCCAAGCGCTGGCAAAATTCCGGGCTTTCCTCACCGTGAAGCTGAACCCAGTCCAAGCCCAGCTCCTTTCTGAGCTTTTCCACCTCTTCTAAAGCAGGGTTTACAAATACCCCGACCAGCTCTATCTTCCCCTTAACTTCTCTGGCAATTTTTTCCGCCTGCTCGGGAGAAATATATCTCGGGCTTTTTTCCCAGAAATTCAAGCCGAGAAAATCCGCTCCCAGCTCCAGAGCTAAAAGAGCATCCTCCAGCCGGGTAATTCCACAAATCTTAACCTTCACTGCCATAAACCAGCTCCCGAAGCTTTTGAAAAGGCTGAGCAGATTTTAAAATGGAGGTGCCAATTAAAAATCCCTGAACACCCATTGCCCGGAACTCCTCCAGCTCTTCCCTTTTAGAAAACCCGCTCTCGCTGATAATAATCCTATCCGGAGGAATTAAAGGTAAAAGCTCTCTGGTGGTGTTTAAATCTACTTTTAAGTTGTCCAGGTCCCGGTTATTGATTCCCAGCCAGCGGGCTTCTAATTCCAGAGCAATTTCCAGCTCCTTTTGATTATGAACTTCCACCAGTGGGGTCATTCCCAGCTCTTTAGCTAATTTATAAAGCTCAAATAATTTTTCTTTTTCCAGAATCCGAACAATTAAAAGCACCAAATCCGCCCCATAAATCCGGGCACAAAGAATCTGGAAACTGGTAAAGATAAAATCCTTGCATAAAACCGGCAGAACGCAGGCTCGCTTCACCCTCTGCAAATCCTCCAGGCTTCCACCAAAAAAATCCGATTCGGTTAAAACCGAGAGCGCCCTTGCTCCGGCTTTTTCATACTCTTCTGCCCATTGCTCCAGCTCCAGTTCTGGAAGAATTTCTCCTTCACTGGGACTTTTCCTCTTTATCTCTGCAATTACCGGGATTTGAGCTTCTACTTCTCGCAGAAGGTAAGCATAAGCATCCCGCACTGGCTCTGCATCTGCTAAAAGTTTCTCCAGCTCCTGAAAAGAGATTTGCTCTTTTAATTTTTCTATCTGCTTCCTTTTTTGAGAAAGAATTTTATCCAGAATCAAAGACATTTTAACCCGCAGGCTGATTGGTCATTTTGATTAAAGACTCAAGTTTTTCCATCGCCTTACCACTCTTGATAGACTGGCGGGCAAGTTCAATTCCTTCTTTTATTGATTCTGCTTTTCCTGCGACATAAATGGCAGAGCCGGCATTTAAAAGCACAACATCGGTCTTTACCCCCTCGCTTCCACTTAATACCTCCCTGATAATCTCCGCATTATATCCGCTGGTTCCTCCTCTGATTTCACTGAGCAGACATCTTCTAAAACCAAACTCCTCCGGCTCAATTTTATATTCCCGAACCTCACCGTCTTTTAGCTCAGCCACATAAGTGGCACCAGTTAAAGTAATCTCATCCAACCCATCCTCTCCGTGCACCACCATAGCCCGCTCGCTTCCCAGATTCTTTAATACCTCTGCCAGGGGACGAACCCATCTTTTATCAAAAACTCCCAGAAGCTGACGCTTTGCACCCGCAGGATTGGACAAAGGACCTAAAAGATTAAAAATGGTGCGAATCCCCATCTCTCTTCTTGGACCAATGGCGTATCTCATTGCCTGATGAAGAAGCGGAGCAAATAAAAAGCCGATACCAATCTCTTCAATACACCTCTCCACCAGCTTAATATCTGCTTCCAGATTTACTCCCAGCTCTGCCAGAACATCCGCACTCCCGCAATGGGAACTGGCCGCCCGGTTGCCATGTTTAGCAACCCGCACTCCTGCTCCTGCAACCACAAAAGCACTGGCAGTGGAAATATTAAAGGTCATAGAATGGTCTCCGCCAGTGCCACAGGTATCAATTACATCTTCTGGCGCCCTAACTTTTTTAGCCTTTGCCCGCATTACCTTTGCTGCCGCGGTAATCTCTTCCACGGTCTCTCCTTTAACCCTCAAGCCCATTAAAAAAGCAGAAATCTGGCTGGGAGTAGCTTCCCCGCTCATAATCTCTTCCATTGCCATTTCCATCATCTCAGCATCTAAATCCTCACCTTCTCCCAAAATCCCTAAAATTTCTTTAATCATTCCCTTTAACTCCCTGTTGTTTGATGGAATTAAATGATAAAAATTTTCTTGGTTTCTGTCAAAGATTTTTTCAGGATTTACGGATTGGTATGAATAATAACCAACTGCTCCAGAGCGAAACCAGAAAGATACCTATCCTCATCAGGAAAAACATTAAGCATTACTTTTATATCGCCGGCTTCCAGAGGTTTTAAATAAATGCAGGCTTTTCCGGCAGAGTTAAGCTCAGAATCAGTATTAATTTTTCCACTGAAATCAAATCTAGCAGGATGAATATCCACAAAAAAAGGAACCTGCTCTGAAAAACGAATAACCCGGAAAATGTCAGTATACTCATAAGGAGAGCCTGGCTCCTCTGGATAAGCAAGATAAAGGCTTTTTCCATCCTGGCTTAAAAATGGGCTCCATTTATTCCCGCTTCCCATTTGATTAACTGAATCCAAAGCGGTCGGGATAGAAAAAGTCTGACCAAGCTCATCCCGCCTCGCATAATAAAGTTGCCAGGAACCGCTATCCCGGTCGCTCATAAAGATAATTTCTAGCTGGTCCGGGCTCAAGGCAGGAAAAATCTCCCGAGCTGAAGAATTCAATTCGCTAAGATTTTGAGGAGGACCAAATTCAGCGGTTGTGCTATCCCGAACTGCCACCCAGAGGTCCTGTCCTCCTTGTCCGCCGGGTAAAGTGGAATCATTGGTAGCGAAATACAAAGTAAGCCCATCCGGGCTAATCCAGAGACCATATTCTTTGCCAGTATCTGAATTAAGCTCAGACACAGGCTCTGGTGGAGAGAAAGGTTGATCAGGGGAATTTCTTTGAGCATAGTAAATTCCACTGGGAGAACTCTTCATTTCTGGGGGTGTGGTTCCGCAGACCCGGCAGAAGAAAAGTGTTGAACCATCTTCGGTCAGGCTCGGGCTTAATTCACTACAAGCCGGGTCATTAAGTTCCGATAGTTTTTCAATATTTCCAAAAGGCTGGTCCGGAGAGGGACGAACCGCTCTATACAAGTCATTATATTTATGGAGGGTATCGCCATTTTCTAACCGGTTAGAGGTGAAGAATATCTCCAGACCATCTTCCCGGATAAACAGGCTGAAATCTCCAGCATCCGGAACATTTAATTCTTCCACTGGTTTTATGAACCGCCCGGTTGGCGCCTCTCCGTCCCCTCCAAGAATTTCTGCCTTTCCCTCCACAATATCAAAATTAACCGCGCTTCCGCTTCTCGGGGTAAAATCCTGGTCAAGAACCTGCCCGCAGATTCTTACTGTATCTCCAACCGAGACCGTGATCTCGCCGGAGCTGGGCTCCAGCAAAATTATCTTTTCGGGTCTGCCAGTAAATCCAGAAGTATCTCCGGAAAGAAGCTGATTTAATAAAGAAAGGTCCGAGGCGGTAATCAATCCATCTCCATCATAGTCTTGAGGGTCGCCATTAGAGGGATAAATTTGGCTATAGCCAGAAGTATCACCGGTTTGGAGAGACTGGTCAAGAATCTGGGCATCAGTGCTGGAATAAAGCAGGTCGCCATCCGCATCTCCAAAAAATCCAGCTTTCCAGCAGTCCTGATTCTGGCAGGTAATCAGCCAGGGCTCTGCCACCTGCGGGTCGGTGCCATTAAAGTATTCATAGAGGTTGACCAGTCCATCTCCATCCGGGTCAGTAATAGAATTAATCACGGTTTCTCCGTCTGAGGAATCGGTAGGGTCAAGTCCGTGAGAAATTTCCCATTCATCTTTCATTAAATCACCATCCTGGTCAGTTATAATTACCCAGACGGTAAGAATATCTTCCGGGCTCCATACCTCTCCATCAAAAACTCTTAAGTCTAAAAGATATTTCCCGGGCTGGTCATAAGAAAAAATCGGAGTGGGGCTGGTATTGCTGTCCAGCGTCGCATTGGCAGAATCTGGCTTCTGGATAATTGTCCAGGAATAAAGCAATGGGTCATTATCCGGGTC
>CAZKMM010000088.1:0-11184 GCA_964553915.1 uncultured bacterium | reverse complement strand
CTCTAAATCCAGAGACGGATAATTAGTGTAATAAAGATAAAATTGACCATTATCCACAATTGCTTCTGGATGGTCTGAGGAGTATCTTCCCTTCCGGTCTCTTTCTTGCCAGTCTTTGCAAAATCCTGATGGATAAGGATACAGAGACTGTACTAGCATTGAGGAAATTTGATCGTAATTTGGAATTGGAAGAATTGGAAATTGATTATCTTTATTATTAAAATTTACATGATAGTAAAAAATAGTCTGGTCTTCATCAATATAATCATACGGGGTATTTTGCGACTTCAGCTCGGGCTCATATCCATCTCCACAATGCTCAATATTATAAACTGCCTGCCAGGCTTTATCAGCGGTATCAGAAGGAAGATATCCAACATCAGTGACATAATAAGGTATAATCTCGGGATTCACCAGGGTCTTAATCTTGCCGTCTCCTACCCGGTAAACAAAAAATTGACCATACTCCCCAACTGAATCAGGAAGGTCTGGAGCCGGAACCTTTTCATCATTGGAAACAAAACTAGGTATACAGCTAATTCCATAAATATTAAGCGCCAGTAAAGCCAGAACAATTATTCCGCCTAGAAAAAATTTTTTGACCTTTGCCCGCTTCATCTTTCCCCCCTTTTTATTTAATGGAGCCAGGTGAATTGCAAGCCCATTGCCCAGATTTCACCCTCGGTATGGTAATAATAGTATTGTTCAGAAGCGGTGGGCTGTTGCCAGTATCCATATTGAAGCACATAGTCTTTATCTTCCATTGTCAGATGTTGAAGATGAAAATCTATGGCAAATTGATGTTTCACCAGAGGTTGTTCAATGCTGGCTTTTCCTTTCTGGTCAAATTTAAATCCCAGACCAAAAGAATAAACCTGGAAATCATTATCAAATCGGTTATCTCTGGGCACCTGGGGCAAAAATGATTCCCATTCAAAATAACCAGCTCTTACCGCCAGCTCCGGATTTCTCCCAGAGAGCACCCCAAATTCTCCCAGCCTCAGAGTATATTCAAGTCCAAAACGGTTCAGATAAACATCATCTTGAGGGATGGGAGCAGAATAGCTCACACTCACCACATCATTAAGCAATGGGTCAGAATATTTTAAATAATCTCCATAAAGCTCTTCATAAAGCTCACCAAAACCAAGATATTGATAAGTATAAGCCAGGGTTAGCTCACTGTGAGGGATGGGGATATGAACCCCAGCTCCAAACTGCTCAACTGGTGGGGTGGCATTAATATCAAAAATCATTAAACTTTGAGAATCATCCATCACTCCTCCACCATATATCACTAATGGGAGCCGGAGCCTGGTTTTACTTAAAGGAATAGTCATATAGCCAAGGCTAAGATATTTTATGGGACGAAATGCTACCGCCAGAGCAAATTTGGTATTTTCACTGGAAATTCCCATGCCAAATCCCGGATTGATATCAAGAGCCGGACGACCGACATCAACTCCCAGCAGGACTCGAAGATAAGGGGTCATGGGAAGATTGAATTCGCTTACCCGAATCCACATATCACTTGCCGGAGCAATTCCCACTCCAAGGGTCTCATGAAGCTTAATACCAAATCCCCAGCCCAGAGGAAGACTCGGGGCACTAAACGTCGGCCAGGAAAATCCTCCCCCATCTCCAATTAAAGGAATACTCGCTCCTTCACCACCTATTCCCCCTCCTGCACTCATATTGAAAAGAAAACCAACCCCGAGCCGGTCCCGAAGAAATTTCTGGGTGAAGCCAAGAACCATCCCGGTCCCGCTCGGTGCACAATTTGTATCATTCACCATCAATTTGGCGGAGGGGAAAAGTTGAAGCTGGGCAGTTAAGGAGTTTCTGGTTAAAGCTAAAATTGCCGGATTATAAGCGATTGCTTCAATCCCCTCTGCTACTGCCACCATTGCTCCACCCATCGCCGCGCTTCGGGAATCAATTCCAAAAATCCGGGTGTATCCATCATTCAACCCCATCATCTGGGCAAAGGCAGGAGAAAGAAACGAGAAAAAAAGAACCACACTCGCCAGCCATTTTATTCTTTTCGCCATCTGCCCCTCCAAAAAGATTTTGCTGGTTAAAAGTTTATTAAATTTTTAAATATCTGTCAAGAAAAAATAATTATTTTTCCTGTTTTTTTTCTTTTATAACCGCATGGGCGGCAGCCATTCTTGCCACAGGCACCCGATAGGGAGAACAACTCACATAATCCAGACCAATCCGGTGGCAGAATTCCACCGAGCTTGGCTCCCCTCCGTGCTCTCCGCAGATACCGATTTTTAGCTTCGGGCGAGTGCTTCTGCCCTTGTTAACTCCTATCTCCATTAACTGCCCCACTCCTTCCTGGTCAATAGCCTGAAACGGGTCTCGCTGGTAGATTTTAAGCTGGACATACTCAGGAAGGAAGCTGGCAGAATCATCCCGGCTGATTCCCAGCGTGGTCTGGGTAAGGTCATTGGTGCCAAAGCTGAAAAACTCTGCCACCTCGGCAATCTCATCCGCACAGAGCGCAGCTCTGGGAACCTCTATCATTGTCCCAATGCTCCAGCTCACTTTTACCTTATATTTCTTCAGGGTCTCTTTGATTATCTTTTCTGCTCGCTGGCGAATCAGCTCCAGCTCCTTCTTATGCCCAACCAGAGGTATCATTATCTCCGGGAGAGGTTTCTTCTTGCTTTTCTTTGCTACCTCACACGCTGCCTCTATTATTGCCCGAACCTGAAGGTCATATATCTCCGGGTAAGTAATTCCCAGCCGGCAACCACGATGTCCGAGCATCGGGTTAAACTCTTTCAACTGCTCCACCCGTGCCTGAAGCTTGCTGTAAGGCACTCCCAGACTCTTTGCCAGCTCCCGCATCTCTTTCGCAGTATGCGGTAAAAATTCGTGCAGAGGTGGGTCCAAAAGCCGAATGGTTACGGGCATTGCTGGCATCTCCTTGAAAATCTCAATAAAGTCATTTTTCTGCATCGGAAGAATCTTTTCCAAAGCTTTCCAGCGTTCCTCGGGGGTTTCCGCAATAATCATCTGCCTCATTGCCTCAATCCGCTCCGGCTCAAAGAACATATGCTCGGTCCGGCAGAGTCCAATTCCCTCTGCTCCGAACTTCCTTCCAATCCCGGTATCTCGGGAAGTATCCGCATTGCACCTTACTCCGAGCCGGCGAATCTCATCTGCCCAGTTCAAGATTTTTTCAAAATATTTATAAATCATAGATTCATTGGGCTTGAGCTTTCCTTCCACCAGAACCTGCACCACCTCGCTGGGATAGGTTTTAAGCTCCCCTTCTATCACCTCCCCGGTGGTGCCATCAATGGAGAGCCAGTCTCCCTGCTTGAAAACCCTGCCTTTTACTGTCATCTGTTTCTTGGCATAGTTGATATTCAAATCCCCGCATCCTACTATACAGGGCTTGCCCATTCCCCGGGCAACCAGGGCCGCGTGAGAAGTCATCCCTCCCCGGGCAGTGAGAATCCCCTTTGCCAGTGCCATTCCGTGAATATCCTCCGGACTGGTCTCAATCCGCACCAGAATTACCGGACCCTTCTGGGCTTCCTTTTCTACCTCATCTGCGTTAAAAACAATTCTTCCGCTCGCCGCTCCAGGTCCAGCGTTTAATCCTTTGGCTAACAGCTTCCCCTGAGCAATTGCCTGTTTTTTCTCCTTCTCATCAAAAATTGGTGCAAGAAGTTGAATCAGAGCCTCAGGCTCCACCCTCCGAACCGCTTCTTCTTTGGTAATCAATCTTTCCCGAACCATATCCACCGCGATCCGCACCGAAGCCAATCCGGTTCTCTTTCCGGTTCGGGTCTGAAGAATCCAGAGCCTTCCGTTCTGAATCGTGAACTCAATATCCTGCATATCTTTAAAATGCTTCTCCAGGAGCTTATAAATATCCACCAGCTGGCGATAGCAATTGGGCATATACTCCTCCAGGCTTACCTCACCCAGGGATTTCTTGCCTTCTCTGGTAATAGGCAGAGGAGTGCGAATCCCTGCTACCACATCCTCTCCCTGAGCATTGGGAAGCCACTCTCCAAAAAATCTTTTCTCCCCGGTTGCCGGGTCCCGGGTAAAACATACCCCGGTAGCAGAATCCGACCCCATATTGCCAAAGACCATTGCCTGAACATTACAGGCGGTGCCCATATCATCCGGGATATTGTTCAGCTTTCGGTAGGTTTTTGCCCGCTCATTGTTCCAGCTATCAAAAACCGCCCGAATCCCACCCCAGAGCTGTTCCCAGGGGTCAAGCGGGAATTTCTTTTTCTTCTTTTTAATCAAATCCAGATACCTATCCACCACCTCCTGAAAGTCCTCAGCAGTCAGCTCAATATCTTTCTCCACTCTTTTTTCTTTTTTCACCTGCTCTAAAATGGCTTCAAATTCCTCGCTGGGAATTCCCATTACCACATTTCCATACATCTGAATAAACCTGCGGAAACTGTCCCAGCCAAAGCGAGGATTATCAGTTCGGTCAATCAGTCCATTTAAAGTTTTAAAATTCAATCCCAGATTTAAAATCGTATCCATCATTCCCGGCATACTGATGGGGGCTCCGCTTCTGACACTTACTAAAAGCGGATTCGTCTCATAGCCGAATCTGGCTCCCATTACCCGCTCAATCCGATGGATATTCTTCTCCACATCTTCCTCCAGGCCGGACGGTAATTTGCCCTTATTCTGGAAGTAATAAACACATACCTCAGTGGTGATGGTAAACCCGGCAGGAACCGGGATGCCCAGGTTGGTCATTTCTGCGAGGTTGGCACCTTTTCCACCCAGAAGGTCGCGCATCTCCGCTTTGCCTTCTGCTTTGCCATCCCCAAAGAAATATACATATTTCTTCCTTTTAACCATTTTCTCCCTCCCTCTCAGTTTTTTCTCCGACACTTAATTGAGAAAAATCTGCGATTTTCCGAAACTCCCGGGCAATCTCCTCCAGAAGCGAATGACGATTTTTCCTTAACCGGTCATTCTCAACATTCACCAGCACTGTATCAAAAAACCGGTCAATCTCCGGCTTGAGCCGGGCAAGCTCTCTCATTGCCTCTTTCCATTTCCTTTGCTCAACCAATTCCTCCACCCGGGATTTGATTCTTTCAAAAGCCTGCCAGAGGCTTTTTTCTTCCTCCTGCTCAAACAGGTTCGGCTCTAATTTCTCCGGCTCCTCAATAATCCGGGCAACCCGGCGAAATCCAATGAACAGGTCATTAAATCCCGGCTCCCGGCGAAGCTGGCTCAGCGCTTCTGCCCGCTGGAATGCGGAAAGAATTCTTCCCTCCCAGGCGGAAAGAACCGCATCCGCAATATCATATTCTATTCCCTGTTCCAGAAGGATATTTTTAATTCGGGCAGAGAAGAAATCTATCAATTCCTGTTTTAATTTTTTCTGGTCAAAATCCTTCAGCTTCCTGAGGAGCTCTAAATCTTTCTCAATCAGGGAATCCAGGTGAAAATCCAGCTCTCCTTTGATGGTAAGTTGAATTATGGCATTGGCACTTCTTCTAATTCCAAAGGGGTCCGCAGAGCCAGTGGGCTGATTCCCCAGGACAAATCCGGCGCAGATATGGTCTAGCTTATCCACAATGCTTAACGCCCTGCCAATAATGGTTTGCGGAAATTTATTTTCCTCAATATCCCCGGCGCTTTTCGGAAGATAATGCTCCCGGATTGCTTTCCAGACCGGCTCTGGCTCCCCCTGAACTCTGGCATATTCTCCTGCCATAATTCCTTCCAGCTCAGGAAATTCTCCCACCATTTGAGTAAGAAGGTCTGCCTTGCAGAGATGAGCAGAGCGAATTGCCAGCTCTTTCAGGCTCGGCTCTCCAGGAGCCAACTGGTCAATGATTTCTCCCACCAGATTCTCCAGCCTGTGGGTCTTTTCCAGATAGGTTCCCAGCCCGGCTTGAAAAACCATCTGAGAAAGCTCCTCAACCCGCTTCTCAAGGGGGAGCTTTAAATCCTCCTGATAGAAAAATTCCGCATCTTCCAGCCTCGCCCGAAGCACCCGCTCATTGCCTTTAATCACCACCTGGAGCTCTCTTGCCTGAGTATTGGCAACAAACAGGAAACAGGACACCAGTTTAAGCTCTCTGCCCTGCTCTTTTAAAGCAAAATACCTTTGATGTCCACGCATTGCGGAAATCAGAACCTCTGCCGGCAAATTCAAAAACCGCTCTTCAAATCTCCCTGCCAGCACCACTGGATATTCCACCAGAAAGGTCACCTCCCAGACCAGCTCCGGGTCCGGATAAAGCTCTGCGCCCAGCTCCTCTGCTTTTTTGCTGAGCCCGGCTTCTATCATTTCCCGACGAAAATTATGGTCAACAATCACATAGTGCTTTTCCAGAGCCTCGCAGTATTCTGCAAAATTTCTCACTTCCACCGGCTCCGGTGCCAAGAACCGATGACCGTAGGTTAACCCTCCGCTTTTAATTCCATCAAGCTTAAACTCCACCACATCCTGATTGAATCTGGCTAAAATCCAGTGAATCGGACGGGCAAAGCGAATCTCGCTCTCTGCCCAGCGCATTGACTTGGGAAAACGCAGGGAAAGAATCAGCTCAGGAAGAAGCTCTTTTAAAAGTTCTCTGGTTTCCTTTCCCTCCTGCTCCGCATAATAATAAAGCCGAACTCCCTTGGGAGTTTCCTTTTTCTCCAGCTGGCTGAGCTCCACTCCCAGACTTCGGGCAAATCCCAGAGCGCTCTTGGTAGGATTGCCCTGCTCATCAAATGCCTGATTCAAAAAAGGACCCCATTTTTCAATGGGCTTGGATTTTTGCTTTTCGCTAAGCTCCTCTACCCATAGAACCAGCCTTCTAGGAGTAGCAAAGGATTGAGCTGAAGAAAAGTCCAGTCTCTCCCGGCTAAAAATCTCCTCCGCCTTTTCCTTTAACTGCAAAACCGCCTCTTTAAGAAACCGGGCAGGGATTTCTTCAGTGCCTATTTCTAAAAGAAGTTCAGGCATTTTCTCTCTTTTCCTCTAAAAAAGAATACTCGTTTAGCGCCCTTTTTTTCTGCTCCGGGTCTTTGAGCAGGGGAAAGCCTTTTTCAAACCGCTTTTTTAAATAGAGCCGGGCACAGCGGTTCGCCAGCTTTCTTACCCGGGCAATGTAATTCACCCTCTCGCTCACGCTCAAAGCTCCCCGGGCATCAAGCAGGTTAAAAAGATGAGAGGATTTCAGGCAGTAATCATAAGCCGGAAGCACCAGCCCCTTATCCAGCAGGCTTAATGCCTCTTTTTCGCAATCCTGAAAATGTCGGAATAAAAGCTCCAGGTCTGCCAGCTCAAAATTATACTGGCTCCACTCCACCTCTGCCTGATGATATAACTCTGCATAGCTCACCTCAGCAGACCAGGCAAGCTCAAAAACATTGTCCTTTTCCTGAAGATACATTGCAATTCGCTCCAGGCCATAAGTGAGCTCAACAGAAACCGGAAACAAATCAAACCCACCGCACTGCTGAAAATAAGTAAACTGGGTAATCTCCATTCCGTCCAGCCATACCTCCCAGCCCAAGCCCCAGGCACCTAAAGTGGGGCTTTCCCAGTCATCCTCCACAAATCTTATGTCATGCTCCAGCGGGTTGATGCCCAGAGCCTTTAAGCTCTCCAGATATATCTCCTGAATATCCTGGGGACTGGGCTTTAAAATCACCTGATACTGGAAATAATGCTGAAGACGATTGGGATTTTCCCCGTATCTGCCATCAGTTGGACGCCGGCTCGCCTGAACATAAGCCACCTTCCAGGGCTCAGGTCCCAAAACCCGAAGAAAGGTGGAAGGATGAAAAGTGCCTGCACCTACCTCCACATCATAAGACTGGTCAATCAAACAGCCCTGCTCTGCCCAGAAATGGTCTAAAGCCAGAATAATATCCTGAACCGGATAGATTTTATCTTTAACAAGGATTTCTCTTCCTCCCTAATTTTTAGCAAATTATATATGCTTTTTCCCCATTGTCAACTTTTTCCGCATAACCAATTGATTTTTAAAGATTTTTCAGGATGGGGCGGGCGAAAAAGAATTATTCCATAGCCAGAGAAAGGTCTCCGAAAAGATACTGGAGAATAGAGAGGGCGCACACAGGCGCGGTATCTGCTTTCAGGACTCTGGGACCCAGTCCCCAGGGAAGAAAGCCTTTTTCTATAGCAAGCTCTGCTTCTTCATCTTCAAACCCGCCCTCAGGTCCGCAGAGCAGGACAATGGATTTTTTTTCTAAAATCGGCTCGGGATTTTTTTCCACCCGCTTTAGCTCCCCTCCTTTTGCCTTTTCCCAGAGAATAATCTTAAAGCTCGCCAGCTCTTGAGCAAGGAATTTCTCCAGCGGGAGGGGGTATTCAATTCTCGGCACCCTTACCCTTGCGCTCATCCCGCAGGCTTCTTTAATAATCCGCTCCCAGCGGTAGAGTTTTTTATCTATCTCTTTAGGGTTGATTTTCACCACCACCCTTCTGGTAATCAGGGGCTGAATCTTTTTTACCCCAAGCTCCACCGCGCTGGTCAAAATCCGGTCAAAAGCCTGCTCCCTGACCAGTGCCTGAGCCAAGATTATCTCCAGCTCAGATTCGGTTTTAGGCTCCTTCACTTCAAGAATCTTTACCCGCATTTTACTGGGTCTGCTTAAAATAATCTGGGAGAGATATTCCTTTCCAGAATCATCAAACAGGACAATCTGAGCACCTTCTCCCAGCCGAAGCACGGTGCGGATATGATGAAGAGTATCTTTGTCCAGATCTGCAATTGCCTCTCCCTTCTCCCAGCGGATTCTCCGGGGAGAGATATAAAACCTGCGGAACATTCTCCTCAGCTTCTTCTCATCAAACCTGCCAGCCATCCCTGTTTTTTCCTTTTTTCTAATAATTTTAAAGCCAGCTTTTCATAAAACGGAAAGATATCTTCCTGGTCCGGCAAAATCCCGCTGACCACCAGATACCCATCAGGATTCAAATGCTCAAAAAGATAATCCCGGAGCCTGCGAAGCTCCTGATAAAATAAATTGGCAATAATCAGGTCAAAATTTTTCTCAGACAATCTTTTATCGGTCTCTGCTCCAGCCTTTAAAAGCTGAATCTTTCCTTCCAGCTTATTCCTTTTAATATTTTCCCGGGCAACCTCAACGGAAATTGGGTCAATTTCTACTGCCAGCACTGGCTCCGCTCCCAGCATCGCTCCGGCAATGGCAAGAATTCCGGTGCCGGTGCCAAAATCCAGAAGGCTTCTGGCTCTCTCCGGCACCAGCTCCTCAATAAATTCCAGACAAAGCTGGGTGGTGGCATGATAACCGGTGCCAAAAGCCATTCCCGGCTCCATCCGAATGACATAAAATTCCGGAGCTTTGGCTTCTTCTGGAACCTCTCTCCATTCCGGCACCACCCAGAATTTTTTGCTGATCCGGGTAGGAACCACGGTCTGCTTCCAGGCAGAGAACCAGTCCTGGTCAATGATGGTCTGGACTTCCAGCGGAGAAATTTTTGCCTGGGGGAAAAGAGAGCGAAGCTCATTTATGTATGCCTTTAATTTAGCAATATTCTCATTTAATTTCTGGTCATAGGGAAGAAAGCCAGTAAGTCGCTCATATCCCGGCTCTTTGGTGCGGGACTCAGAAAAAACCGCGCCACCGGCTCCCATCTGGGCGAGAAAATCTGCAACTGCTTCCAAGATATAAACCGGTGCCTCTATGCTCAGCTCGCACCAGCCTCGCCTGGGAGGGTTGGTCATTTTTTCAGGAAATATTCTTCCACTGCCCGGGCAGAATTGCATCCATCCGCTACCGCGGAGACAATCTGTCGGGAGGGCTTTCTCCGAATATCTCCGGCGGAGAAAATCCCTGGCTGGCTGGTTTTGGTATCCTCCCCGGCAAGGATAAATCCGTCTTCGCTTAGCTTGACCAGGTCTTTTACTGGCTCCACTTTGGGCTCTACCCCCACATAAATAAATACCCCTTCTACCTCAAGGACTTTCTCCTTGCCAGTGTTTTTATCCCGAAGCTGGAGCTTTTTTACCTGATTATCTCCGAGAATTGCCTCAGGCAGGGCATTCCAGACCAGCTCAATATTTTCCTTTTCAAAAGCCTTTTTCTGAAGAAATTTTTGAGCCCGGAGCTGGTCCCGGCGATGGACAATGTAAACCTTCTGACAAATTCCAGATAAATAAAGTGCCTCCTGAACCGCACTGTCTCCCCCGCCAATCACTGCTACGGGCAAACCGCGGAAAAAAGCCCCATCACAGGTAGCGCAATAGCTCACCCCTCTTCCATAAAATTCCTGCTCGCCCTTGATTCCTAACTGCTTGGGACGGGTGCCAGTGGCAACGACCACTGCCCGACATCGCTCCTCAGTGCCATCACTTAATTTCAGGATAAATTCCTCTCTGCTCTTTTCCACCCGAACTACCTCTTTCTGAACAATCTCTGCTCCCAGCCTTCTTGCCTGAGATTCCATTCTACTGGCAAGCTCGGCTCCGCTGATTCCCTCAGGAAAGCCAGGATAGTTCTCAATCTGATGAATCATAAAAATCATTCCGCCCGGAACCTGAGGCTCAAAAATCCGAAAACTGATTCCTGCCCGTGCCAGATAAATCCCAGCGGTAAGCCCGGCAGGACCCCCGCCAATAATCCCTACCTGAACCTTCTCTTCCATTTTACACCTCTACCCCTGACTTTTTCTCCGTAAAATCTCCTGATTATAAGCGTAAATCAAATCCTCGTGCCGAAGCACCCCCAAAACCTGATTCGGATCCTCATTGCTTACCACTAAAATCTCCTCCAGATTTGATTCCAGAAATTTTACCAGTGCTTCATATAAACTGTTCTCTGGAGTAACCGATACCGCAGGAACCATTAAATCCTGAGCAATTAAAAGACTTTCCAAGCCCCGCTCAAAAATAATCGGGCGTGCTTGCTCCCAGGTTATCACTCCCAAGAGTCTTCCCTGCTCATCTATCACCGGGAAACATTCCTCGCTGGATTCTGCAAATAACTTTTTCAGCTCCCCATACGGAAGAGTCCTGGGAACTGGAATAACTTTCTTGGGCTTAAAAACATCCCTCACCTTCATCTCTGCCAGGACATTGATGGTGAAATCTCCAATATGAGCCGGGGAATGAAACCGATTTTGAACCTGCTTTTCATAAATAGAATATTTGCGGGTAAAAAGAATCGCAATGATGGAAACCAGCA
>CAZKMM010000087.1:0-11355 GCA_964553915.1 uncultured bacterium | reverse complement strand
CCAGGGTGAGGTTATAAATTCCGGGATTGGCAGAAATTACCGAGACCGTGCTTGAATCTTGCGGAGCAAAATACAAATATCCATCCGCACTGCTGGAGTCTGCCATAATTAAAGGCGAGCTGGTGCTGAAATCCAGAACCTCTACTTCTGGACTCTGGAACTGGAAATTATCATTTATGCTCACTGCTTTTAAAAGCCCCTGCTGATTGTAAAATACCGGCAGGTTGGTCTCTGCGGAGATGAGCTTTACCCAGAGCTGGTCTGCCGGGTTAGAGAGAGCAAAAGCATCCTGATAATCTCCCTGAAGCCCGTTGAGGGTTTCTTCTATCTGGTAAAGCCAGAGCTGGCTGTCAGTAAGATTTCCTAAAACCAGCCGAGTTCCATTATCATCAATTTCCAGCCCCTGAAACTCCTTACCAGAAATCTTATTAAGAGAATAATATTGAATATTATTTCCCGGATTGTTAGAAAAACATTCCGAAGCCTCAAGATAGGTGTAAGAGAGATTATCCCAATACTTGATAAAAAGAGACCGGGAATTTTGAGCAAGTTCCAGATTTGATACATTTTGAAGAAGTGCGGTATCGCCACTGCTGATCAAAGTTTCTCCTTCTAAAATCATCCAGTTCAAACTCCAGACCCCTGATTGCTCAAAAGCGAGAAAAACACAATCCCGGTTTTGAGTGTCCTGGTCTTTAATCACCGAGATTACTTTTAAAGGATTGCCTGAAAAGGCATCAATGGTGGTGCCAAAAGAAAGCTGAGATTGGGAAAAGGATTGGGAAAAATCTAGAGAGAAAAAGTCTTCTAGCTCAAGAAACCGCAGACTACCATCCTGATATGCTAGATAAAGCTTGTTTCCATCCGGGCTTAATGCCAGCTCGCTCACAGTGGCGCCGGTAGAAAGGGCAGTTGCACCAGCGAGAAGCTCCCAGTTCCAGGTGTCAAAGAAGCAAAGTTTTTCTCCGCTGGAATCCAGAGCAATAATAAAGCGGTCTTGGGCAACTACCAGGTCAGAGATGGGAGCAGAGAAGGGAAGGTCGGTGCGGAAGGCAAAATCCCCCACCTCTGCCCGGAGAGAAAACCGCCCTCCCAGACCCACCAACAAAAGCCCGAAGAGAAAAATTTTCCTCATTAAAATAATTATAACAAACTCTGGCAGGCGATTAAATCAAGGTTTTAGATATTTTTTTCTTTCCGGGAATCTGGCTCAAAGCCGGCTTTATGAAAAGTCAATCAATCGGCTCAAACATATCTTTACTGGCACCGCAGACCGGGCAGACCCAGTCATCTGGCAAATCTTCAAAAGCGGTTCCCGGCTGGATTCCTTCTTTGGGCACTCCTTTTGCCGGGTCATAAATATAACCGCAAACACTGCACTGATACTTTTTCATCTCTGCCTCCTTAATCTCTGGGCAAGCTTTTTCCCCAGAGCTTTAGCTTCTTCCAGGTCTTTTTCTTTGGGAACAAACTGGCAGGAAAATTCTCCTGCCAGCTCAATCTTCATCTCCTCCAGCCATTTTTTTAGTAATCTTACTGACTCTCCACTCCATCCGTAAGAGCCAAAAACCATTCCCAATAAGGGCTTAACCCTCAAGCCCTTCATATAGGTAAGAAAATCCGCCACGGTGGGAAAGAGGTTATTGTTCAGGGTAGGGGAGCCAACTGCAATTGCCCCTGCCTCCATCAGCTCGGTAATCACATCACTGCGGTGAGATTCTCTCAGCTTCATTACCTTAACCTCTATCCCCTCTGAGCTGAGCCCTTCTTCAATTGCCCGTGCCAGTTTTTCTGTGCTCTTCCACATCGTATCATATACCACCACTGCCTTTTTTGTGGGCTGGTGCTCTGCCCATTTTTTATAAAGCTCTAAAATCCAGCTGATTTTACTCCGCCAGATGGGTCCATGGTCAGGAGCAATGATTTTTATCTCTATGCCCAAATTCCCTACTCGCTCCAGAAGTTTTAAGACCAGTGGTGAATAAAGCAGAATAATATTGGCATAATATTTTTTGGCTTCCCACTCCATCACCGCTTCATCCAGTTCATCATCAAACCGCTCCGAGCTGGCAAGATGCATTCCAAAAGCATCGCTGGAAAAAAGAATCTTCTCCTCAGCAAAATAGCTGAACATACTGTCCGGCCAGTGGAGCATCCGGGTTTCTAAAAAAGTAAAATTCAGTCCGGCTAAATTAAGGGAATCGCCATCTTTTACCGGGGTGATTTCCACTGGAAGCTCAAAATGATAGGATAAATTCTCTACCCCCTTGACCGAGGCAAAGACCTTTTCTGGTTTGCAAAGCTCTATCATCTCCGGCAGAGAGCCAGAATGGTCCATCTCAGTATGATTGGAAATGATATAAGCGATTTCCTCTGGCTTCACCACCGAACGGATCCGGGAGAGAAGCTCCTCTAAAAAAGGCTTTTTCACCGTGTCAATTAAAATTGGCTTTTCCCCCAGAACCAGATAAGCATTATAAGTGGTGCCCCGGGGGGTGCCATAGCCATGAAAATCCCGAATTGTCCAGTCTATCACCCCTACCCACCAGACCCGCTCTGAAACCTTAACCGCCTGAAAATGATGGCTCATCTCTTCCCCCTTATCTGGATAATCCTTCTAAAATCTGATTGAGCTCGGCAATATGACCGAGCTCCTGACGGATAATCTTTCTTAATTTTTCCTGCTCCCCCTCATCCTTCATTGCTTCCATAAATCCCAGATAATACACAACCGAGTCCTTTTCCCGTTCTATGGCAAAATTTAAAATCTCCTCCATAGAAGTGAACTTATCAATCTCCGGTCTCTGCTCGGGCTTGAATATCTTTCCCTTCACCATTGCCCCAAGATAAAGCACTGCCTCTCCCTGCGGGTCAGTAAGCTCATCTAAACTTCTGCTTCCCAGCTCCTGGCGCATCTTTTGAAAAGTAGAAAAATGCTCCTTTTCCATTTCCGCCAGCCCCATAAAAAGCTCCTTCTTTCTCGGCTCCTCCTCCCGCTCTGCTAAAGAACGATAAAAACTGATGCCTTCCTCCTCCATCTTCAGAGCAAGTTCTATCAGCTCATCAAAGGTAAAATTTAATCCCATTTTTTTCCTCCTTTATCCTCCGTCCAGGCCACTTCTTTCTTTTTCCTGAAACCAGCCCTCCGGATTGGTAAAATAAAATTCCATATCTTTGAGAATTTGAAAATGCTCCTGTTCCTCCTGAATAATTTTCTCCAGAAATTCCCGCTCCTTTTCTCCTTCTGCCTGAGTAAGCCGTTCCTGATAAAATTTAATAGAACTCTGTTCCATCTCCATTCCCAGCTCTAAAGCAGAAATCCTGCTTGCCCCTGGTTTGATTTCCTTGAGATATTTCTTTGCCAGGGTCCGAAAAATTGGGTCCAGTTCCCGGCTCTGGAGGGGAATTTTTAGCCAGACATCATCACCTTTTCCTGCTTTCAGAGACTGAAAAATATCCTGAAAAGCATTCATATGCTTTAATTCCTCTTCTGCCAGAATTTGAAAAATCTCTTTTGCCAGAGCAGAATCGGTATGCTCGGTGGCATCCAGATAAAACCTGTGCCCACGCCGTTCCATCTCCAGAGCAGAGCTTAAAAAATCCTTGACTCTATCCAGCTCGCCAGCCATTGCGGTTATCCTTCTGCTTTCCAGTGCCCGTGAATATTGCAGTATTCCCGGGCAGTGAGCTTTTCTCCTTGAATCGGGAAAAAGGCTTCTGGGGCTTCACCGGGCTTGAGAAACTGGCGATACGCCTTTCCCTCAGCAATCAGCTCAATCCATTCAATATAATGCTTTTCCTCCATTGGATGAGGAGCAGAGCCCACCCTGACTTTTACCCCGCCTTCGGTCTTTTCAATCACCGGCACGTGCTTTTCCTGAGAAGCATCCACCGTGTTTTCCTCCATCAGCTTCATTGGCTGACCACAGCAGACCAGCTCGCCCTTTCCAGTATGAAGCACCTCAACAATGTTCCCGCAGACCTCACATTTATAAACCTGAAGCTTTTTGGTCATTTTTTCCCTCCTTTGCTGGGAAGTTTTTTGTGGCAGAACCACCAGTCAAAGCACTCGTATTTTTTAAGTCGATCTCGGGCAGTTTTTTCGTCAGTTGCTGGCGGAATGATCACTCTATCACCAATGAGCTCATTATTCGGCCAGCCAGCAGGCATTGCCACTCTATTTTTGTCTGCAATCTGCAAGCCCTGCACCATTCTTAAAATCTCATCCATATTCCTTCCCAGCTCCTGCGGATAATAAAGAATTGCCCGAATCACTCCCTTTGGGTCAACAATAAAAACCGCCCGAACCGTGTTGGTGCCTTTGCCGGGATGAATCAGCCCAAGCCTGCCAGATACCTGCCCGGTATCGTCCGCAATCACCGGGAACTTAATTTCTACCTTTAAATTATCCTTAATCCATTCCACCCATTTGATATGAGAAAAAACCTGGTCAATACTCAAGCCGATTAGCTCACAGCCCAGCTTTTTGAACTGATTGTATCGCTTCTGAAAAGCAACAAACTCGCTGGTGCAAACCGGGGTGAAATCTGCCGGGTGGCTGAAAAATACAAACCATTTTCCTGCATAATGCTCCGGCAGTTTTAACCTGCCCTGAGTGGTCTGCACTTCTAATTCCGGGAATTTCTCGCCTAAAAGCGGTATTCTTTGCTCCATCCTTTTCCCTCCTTTGGTTTTAGAATCTGCTAAAATTTTCTTTGGGAGCAGAACAGACCGGACATTCCTCCGGAAGCACCCCATCAGAAACATACCCGCAGACCTGACAGATGTAATAAGTGGTTTGACGCTCCTCCATTAAATGGCTCATCGCTTCTTTGTAAAGCCTGGCGTGAACCTCCTCCACATCTCTTGCCTGAGAGAAAAAGACCGAAGTAGGCTTATCTCCCACCTCGCCCGCCAGCTTGAGGAATTCTTCATAAGCCACCCCGGCAATCCTGGTTTCAGATTCAAAACTGGCTTTAAGATTCTCTTCAGTGGAGCTAATCTCCCGAAGCAGTTTTAAAGCTCGCTCAGAATGAATCTCTTCGGAAATACTGATTGCCCGAAAAAGCTTGGCAATCTGGGGATATCCCTCCTCCTCTGCCTTTTTGGCATAAACCCGGAGCCGAACCACTGCTTTTGCCTCTCCTTGATAAGCCCGGTGAAGCGCCTCCTGGATTCGTTGGTCCATCTGCCCCCTCCTATAGAGTTAGAGAAGATAGAGGGTTAATAATATTCACCGAACACTTCAAAATATCCCTGAGGATGCAGACAGGCAGGACATTTTTCCGGAGGGGAATCTCCCTCGTGAATGTATCCGCAGTTCCGACACCGCCAGCGGGTTTTTCCCTCTCGCTTGAAAACCCGCCCCTTTTCTATATTCTCTGCCAGCTTCCGATACCGCTCCTCATGATACTTCTCCGCCACTGCCACCCGCTCAAATAAATCCGCAATCTCCTCAAAACCTTCCTGGCGGGCAATTTGGGCAAATTCCGGATACATCTGGCTGTGCTCATATTTCTCCCCATCTGCTGAGGCTTTGAGATTCTCCAGCGTGCTCCCCACTACTCCGGCAGGGAAATCCCACTCCACCTTTACTTCTCCACCTTCCAGATAGCTGAAAAATCTCTTGGCATGCTCCTTTTCCTGATGGGCAGTCTCCTCAAAAATCGCAGAAATCTGGATATAACCTTCCTTACGAGCTTTGCTGGCAAAATAGGTGTAGCGGTTCCGGGCTTGAGACTCTCCAGCAAAGGCGGTGAGCAGGTTTTTCTCGGTCTTGGTGCCTTTGATAGATGCCATCATCCCCCTCCTTTCTTGGTTTTCTTTTTCTGGCATTCCGGACAGATTCCCAGAATATGAATTCTATATCCGAGAATTTTGTAGTCAGTTTTTCTGGAGAAAATTCGGGTCAGGTCAACTGAGGGATGATAGGCTAAATCCTCGGTCCGGGCACACTCCACACAGAAGATATGATAATGGTCATTGGTATTAGCATCATATCGTCTGGGCTGGTTTGGGAGTTCCAAACGGAGAATCATCCCCTCATCTGCCAGCTTCTCTAAATTTCGGTAAACCGTGCCCAGACTGATTCTGGGAAGCCTTTTTCTCACCCGTTCCCAGAGCTGGTCCGCACTGGGATGATTTTTGCTTTTTTTCAGCTCGTCCAGGATGATTTTCCTCTGGCGAGTCATTCTCATTTTTAAGTTCTTAATAGTAATTATTATTATTACCAAAAAATCCGGGTTTGTCAAGAAAAAAATAAAAAAAATTTTATCTTAAATATTGAAGGGATTTCAGGGCTTGATGGATATGAGGAGAGAGGCTTTTGAGAGGCGGTGCTTGTTTTAAAAATTTTGCTTGAAGCTGGAGCCGGCTTAAAAGTTCTTGTTTCAGCTCGGGTTTTATTCTGGAGAGGTCATTTTTTTCTTCCGGGTCAGTGAGGAAGTTGAATAATTTAACTTCTCCCCGGGAGTTCAGGATTAGCTTATATGGATATTGAATCAGGGCTTTTTCTCTTCGGTTTAGCCAGTCGCTCTCATAACCCGGGCAGGTGCGGGAAATTCTTTCCAGATAAATTACCGGCTTAAAGATTTCCGCATAAATTTCCTGTTCTTTGAGGCGAGCCAGGATTTCCTGTTCGCTTTTTTCTTGCAGAAGCTGGGAAATCAGCTCAGGTAGCTCGCTTAAGGAGATGGGAATCTGAATTCTTCGCGAGGTGAGTTTTTCCGGAAAATGAATCAGCAAAGGAACTGCCAGCTCAGTATTGTAAAGGGTGGCACCGTGTCCCCACCAGTTATGTTCTCCAAAACTTTCTCCGTGGTCGCTGAGGATAATCAGGATAGTATTATCTAGAAGCTGATTTTGTTCCAGCTTCTGGTAAAGCTCTGCTAATTGATGGTCTAGGTAAAAAATTGCCCCATCATACCATTTTTCCACTGTTTTTTTCAGCCGGGGATTTTTTTCTCCCCAGCAGTTATATTTATCCCAGTCTGGCTGGGGATAGTTCTTTCTTGCAGTTTCCGGGTTGACAAAAAATTGATAGGCAAGGGGATGGGTGGGATAGGGAAGATGAGTCTCCATATAATTGACAAAGAGGAAAAAGGGCTTTTTCTTTTTAGAGAGGTGAGCAAGCCAGCGAGCTAGCTTTTGATTGGTGTATTTTGCACCGCTGTCCCGGGTATAATCTGGCTTTAATTTTAAAATCCAGCTAAAGACCAGCTCCCCGCTGTAAAGCTCCAGAGGATGAGCTTCCACGAACCGGTCAAAGCCCTGAAGCAAGCCCGAGGGATAATTAAGCAGAGGATTATTTGACCAGCCCAGGGTAAAATATCCCTGTTTTTTTAGTTTTTCTGCCAGGGTTTCAAATTTTTCTGCCAGAGGAAAATGCTCATAATGGCAGTTGAGCCGGGAAGGGAGTAAGCCAGTAAAAAAGCTGGCGTGAGAGGGGATGGTCCAGGGAGAGCTGGAAAATGCCTGCTCAAACACCCAGCTGGACTCTCCGAGCTTTTCCAGAAAGGGAGAGGTTGGGCGGAAATATCCATAAAGGGAAAGATGGTCTTTTCGCAAAGTGTCCAGAACCAGAAGAATAATACCGGGAGAATTTTTAGCAGGCTTTTTCCCCCAATAATATTTCCCCCAACTCCAGAGCGGAAGAGAAAGGATAAGCAATCCGTAAATCAATAGCAGGGAATATACCCCGAGTTTAAGGGAAAGATAGTTTTTCCGCTCTATTTTTCTTCCCAGCCAGATTAAGGCAGGAAAAAGCAGGAGAAAAAAGCAAAGACCCAGACCAGGCCAGAAGAAAAATTCTGGCTGATAAAGAACAAGAATCGCCCGAAGAAAAATTAAAAGCAAACTAAACCCCAGCCCGGAAAAAAGAAATTCTCCCCAGCGAAGCTGACCCCTTCTCCTCCATAAATTCCAGAGCCAGAAAAGATAAATCATCAGGCTGGAGAGATAAAACCCCAGCTTTTTAGCAATGCTGAGCGGGGTGGAGCTTGCCTGAAGGAAAAAGATAATCAGCAAAAAAAGAAAAAAACCTCCGCCCGCAAAAATAAAAAAAGAATTCTTCAGGTTTTGAGAAATTCTCTTAGCCAAATTTTCCCCGATAAAACCAGGAACTCCAGAAATCAAAGCGAGAATTCCCAGCACCTGAAAATTTCTGAAGCTGGCAGTGGAATGGATGGTTTTTGAAAAATAGACCAGCTGGGAAACAAGATTTTCTCCTTTAATTTGAATCAGCAGGTAGGAGAAGGGAATGAGGATAAGCTCGCTGAGGGCAAAAATCTCGCTGAGCAGGAAAATCAAAAGCAGGCGAGAGAAAAGCTGGGTTCTTTGCTTCATATTTTTTCATTTTAACAGAGCTTGAGCTTGGGAAAAATTAAGGTTTGCAAAAAGCTTCCGGGAATGTTAAAAACCAGAAAAGATGGCAAAGGTAAAACCCAGGCGGGAGCGACTGTTTGAGCTGGTAGAATTCTTTTCCAGTTTAAGCCCGGCAAAAATTCTGCTTCTGCTGGGAGGAATAATTCTGGTTTTTGCCCTACTGGTTTTCTTTGTAGAGCAAAAAAATGGAGTTATGCATAATCTGGGCGAAGCCTTCTGGTGGCTGGTGGTAACTGCCACCACCACTGGCTATGGAGATATAACTCCCAAGAGCCCGCTGGGAAAGGCTCTTACTATTCTTTTAATGGGTTTGAGCCTGGTCTTTGTATCAATTTTAACTGCCAGTATTGCTTCCCGCCTGGTGGAGCGAAGGCTTCTGGAGGGTAGGGGAATGAAAGAGATTAGAATCCGGGGGCATATTATTATCTGCGGTTGGAATCATCAGGGGATACCTTTACTGGAATCAATTTATCAGGCTGAGCCGGCACCGGAGCTGGTTTTGGTCAATGAGCAGGGAGAGGAAGAGATAAATGAGATATTGTATCGGTTCCGGCATCAGGGGTTAAAGTATGTTCGGGGTGATTTTACTCAGGAGACAGTTTTGGAGCGAGCCGGGGTGAAGAATGCGAGCAGGATGATTATTCTGGCAGATGGCAGGGTGGAGGAAGGATTTCCTCGTGCAGATGAGCGGGCACTGATCTGTGCTTTAACTGCTCGTTCTTTAAATCCCTCTCTGGTCATATCTGCCCAGCTGGTAAATCCGGAGAATCGGGGTCATCTGGCAAGAGCCGGAATAGAGCCGATTATCCCTTTCGGAGCCGGACACGAGCTACTTCTTGCCAGCTCAGCAATGGCTCCTGGGGTATGTTTTGCCCTTCAGGAGATGCTTTCCTCTGTGCCGGTTTCCCGGCTTCGGCAGGTTAAGCTCCCCTCTCATCTGGAAGGGAAGGATTTTAAGACGGTTTTTGAGCATTTCCGGGGGAACAATTCCGGGCTGGTTCTGGGGCTGGCCTGGGAGGAGGAGACCGGGTTTACTCTTGAGGATATTTTGAGCGAGGAGATGACTGCGATTGACCAGTTTTTAAAAAAGCATTTTGAAGGAAAGAAGGAGGATTTTTTCCGGAAGCGAAAGACGGTCAAGGTTCAGCTTAATCCCCCGGATGATATGATTGTTAAACCCGGGGTCTGGCTGGTGGTTTTGGTCTGAAAGGAGGGACAATGCCGGATTTAGGCTTTTTATCTCGGCTTCGGCTTCTGGAAGGGCTGGGGAGAGAAGATTTAAAGGAGTTTGCTCAGCTGATTCGGACCCGGGAATTTTCTGCCGGGCAGGTAATTGTTCGGGAAGGGGAGAAGGGCGATTCGCTTTTTATCATTCGGGAGGGAGAGGTGGGAGTGTCCCTGGCAATAACTTTACCGGTTTCTGGAAAGGAGCGGGAAAAGGTGCTGGTATCTCTTCATCCCGGGGAGATTTTTGGAGAGATGGCATTTATTCTGGGTCAGGAGCAGAGGAGTGCCACAGCTCAGGCTCGCACCGAGGTAGTTTTATATGAGGTCAAAAGTTCGGATTTTGAGGATTTTGTTGAACGCAATCCCAGGGCAGGGCTTTATATTTTCAGAAATATTGCTAAAATAATTGCAGACCGACTTCGGAAAGCCAACCAGGACATTGCGAAACTAACCACGGTTTTAAGTGTAGTTCTGGGACAGTGGCAGGGAAGTGAATTATGATAGCCGGAAAGTTAAAGGTATTGGTGGCGGATGATAATCGGCTTCAGCTTGCGCTTACCCGGGATGCTTTAGCAGAGGCAGGATTTGAGGTTTACACCGTGGAGCAGGGTAAGGAGGTTTACAAAAAGGTTCTGGAGCACCAGCCGGATATTATCCTTTTAGATATAATGATGCCTGATGTGGATGGGATAGAAATCTGCCGGGTGCTTAAAGCACATCCCAAAACCAGAGAGAGCCTGATTCTCATCTACTCTGCCAAGCGGGACCTGGACCTGATGGACCTGGCTTATGAAGCAGGTGCGGAAGGCTTTCTCCTTAAATCCGATGATTTCAATCAGATTATAAGCCAGATTAAAGAAATCTACCACGAAAAGAGAGAGGCTCAGGCTTAAGCGGTGGTCATTTTCCAGCCATCTCTAAAAGGCTCTGAGCATTTTTCCAGAAATATTTTTCCTGAAATTCCGGGTCGTTTTTGGTCAGCTTGAGCCCGATTTTAATCGGGGTGCCCTGGCGGGAAGCAGGGAAATCCGAGCCAAAAATCAGCCGGTCTTTGCCAAAAGCATCCACTGCCTGCTTTAATACCTTCAGTCTTTGATTGGAGCCATCCGCATAAAGATGGTGATATTTTCTTCCCAGCTCCAGAACCTGCTCTGACTGTCTCATTCCCAGATGAGCCATAACAATGGGAATTTCCGGGAAAGCCTGGATTAGTTTTTCAAATTTTTTCGGCTCGCCATAGCCATAGCGAATTGGCTGATATGCCGGGTAATAATGAACAATGCCGGTATGGAAGATTACCGGAACCGGCTTGGGCTTGAGGATTTCCAGAATTTCAAAATATCCCGGATGGTCCGGAGGGCAGTTTTGCAGAGGAGGATGTAATTTCACTCCCTTACACCCTAAAGCGAGCTGGTCTTTGAGCTTTTTTTCTTTTTCCGCATCCTCGGGATGGACACTGGCAAAACAGAGCAGGCGGGAATTGCCTTTAGCTTTTTCCAGATATTGAAATCCGTCGGTTAAAGGAGCAATGGGAAGAAGCACGCTCACCTCCACCTGATACTGGTCCATAAATTTAAGCAGGTTCTCCAGGGTGCCAAACTGGATGCGATGGTGGATAAAAATCACTTCCAGGTGATGGGTGAGCTTTTCAAAGGGTCCGCCCAGTCCTCCCACCCGGTATCCAGAGGCTTCAAAAATATCTGCCGGGGTCCAGACCATCTCAGAATAAGGCTCAACAATTTCTCC
>CAZKMM010000086.1:0-11434 GCA_964553915.1 uncultured bacterium | reverse complement strand
CCTGGGACCCGACTCATATTTCTTTCTTTACAGTTTCAGGATTAAAAAAGATGGGGAAGAGAGCCGGGTTAAAACTTTTGGCTATTCACCGAAAGCTGTTTCCTTCAAAGAAACTGAGAGCGATAGCAGAAAAATTCTCTCTGCCCTCTTTCCTTCAAAATCCTTTAACTGTAGAAGCAATTTTTGTTTTTGAAAAAGAGCTTTACCAGAGCAGGTGAAGATTACCAATTCTGAGATTTTTCAAGCCGGCTTTCTGAGCTGATTCCCGGCAGGATTCTGCCTGAGCCCGGCTGGTGCGGGGAAGGTCCGTGAGATAGCAGTCTGGATGAAAGGCTAAAAGGGCATAGGGTATTTCCGGGTCAAGCTGGGCAATAAATTTTGCCAGTTGATAGACCTCTTTCTCATCAATCATTCCCGGCACCAACAGGGTGCTGGCGACCAGAGTAGGATAGCCTCTTTTTCTGGAGATTTCTCGGGAATTTTTTGCCAGCCAGGAAAAATTGCTCAAACTCTGGCGGTTGCTGGTGCCGGTCAGGGCAAGATGAATCGGCTCAGAAAAGGCTTTCAGGTCAAATTTAATAATCCCTCCGCTTTCTTCTGCCAGCTTGAGCATCGGCTTTAAAAAATCCTGATTCATTGCTCCATTGGTCTCCCAGCAGATGCGGAGGATTTTTCCAGGATTTCTCCTCCGAGCTTCCTTTCCGGTGAGAAGAGAATGCACCAGATAAGGAGTGGGGTCGCCCCCAAAATAGCAAATGCACGCGGTTTTTTGATTTACCTTCTCTGCCAGCTCTCCAAAGCTGATGCTCTGGGCATCTGGCTCCATTTTTCTAAAATGCCAGTTCTGGCAGTTAAGACAGTGAAAGGTGCAGGCGTGATAAAATACCGCCAGATTGTAATATCCATATTCTTTTCCCTGAGAACAGGAAAACTCCGGATAACCAGCATCAGAGCCTGCCGGGCAAACCCAGTCTGCCACACAGTTGGTAGGAAGCGGGTCAAAATAATAGCTGAGCGAGGCGTATCTGGTTCCGCCAATGAGTTTTCCCTTTTGATTTTTTCGGGCACCGCAGTATCCGACTCCACCTTCAGGAATCTGGCATTGATTCTGGCACCAGTTGCATCTTTTTCCTTTTTCTGCCCGGGGAGGAGAAGGGGGCAAGCCCAGACTTTTCCTCAACTGCTGATGCTGAGAAAGGATTGAAGGAAGAAATTGCTCGGGATTTTTCCTGAGGCATTCCCCGCACACTCCAATCACTGAAGAGATAATCTTTTCTTTCTGGCAGTTGGGGCAGAGCATAGAGGTTCCAGCAATTTTAGGTTTTTCCCCCCTGAATCACCTGATACTGCTTTTTCTTCTCCTCAATCAGGCGCTGAATCGCGGAGGGAAGTTTCTGGGCAAGGATTAAAAGCTCGCCGATTTCAAAAGGAACATTCGCTCCCTCGCCGTTATCTCCATAAAGGATATAAACCACTTTTTCCTGCCAGAGCAGGGGAATTAAGAATACGCTCTGGGGTTTTATTCCTCCCAGTGCTTCTAAAAACCGCTCATTTTCCGGTTGAGCAATTACCGGTCCCAAATAATGGCAGGAGGTTTCCACCACGGTTTTGAAAAGGCTGGACTGGTCCAGGGAGAGAGAAAAATTCTGGACCTCTCTGGTGGTGATTTTTTCTCCAAATCCCTGCCAGCCAAAAACCTGATTATTCCGAACCGTAAAAAGCACTGCCCGAGAAAAAAATCCCTTGGCAAAGCCCAGAACTGCCCGGGCAAGGTCATCCCGGTTTTGAGTTTCTTCCAGAAGGATTTTGGTTGCCTGCTCAAAGCTCAGCTCGGGTATTTCTGGCTCCGGGACAATCTCTTCTGGTTCCGGCAGATATTCAATTTCTGGCTCAGGTGCCTTCTCTGGCTCCACTACCTCTTCCAGCTCAATAACTTCATCTTCCAGTTCTTCTACCACTGCCTCTTCTTCGGGCCGAACCATTGTAATGCCCAGAGATTCTTCCAGCCGGGAGATGGAATTAATTATTTGATTGAGCTTTTCTTCCTTTAGGCTTGCCTCCTGACGGAGAAAATTAGCCAGAAGTTTCAGGCTTAAGATTCCGTCTTTAAGTTCGCTTTTAATATAAGCTTTTAAAAAATCCTGAATTCTGGGCTGGGGGATTTCCTGGTCAATTCCCTGGCGAACCAGCTCCCGATAAATTGCCAGGGCAACCTGTTTGGGAGTGGCTTTTTCTAAAGGAGGAGCTGGTTGAGACTCGGGAGATGGCTTTAAAACTTCTTGCTCCGTTTCTTCTTTCTGCTTTTTAGAAAAATATTCTGTAGTAAGACTCTGGAATTCTTCCTCACTGATCAACTCCTCAACTGGCTCTTTTTTCAGTTTTTCTTTTTCCGGAGTTTGTTTGATAGGAACTGCTAGTTTTTTCAATTTGAGTTTGGCAACTTTTTTAGGTCTCTTTTTTCTTCGTTCCGCTTCCAGGATGGCAATGTTCATATATCTTAATTCCCTGCCGATTCCATAATAGCGATTTAAAAGGTCAAAAATTCTTACCTCGGGCAAGACCAGAGGGATGATGGTCTTTCCCGTGACAAAACTCAGCTCGCTCAGGGCTCCCATTTCACTGGGATTGCTCATCACCACATAGAGCTTATTTCCTTCCAGACGAATCGGAATTGCCTGATATTTTTCTGCCAGCCGGCGAGGGATCAGCTTTAAAACTGAAGGACGAATCTGGCTTAAATCTTCCAGCCGGATGGTTTTGACCCGATGCTGGCGGGCAAGATATTTGGCAAGGGTTTCCTCGTCAATATATCCTAGCTCTAAAAGATTGGTTCCCAGCCTTCCCCCAAAAATTACCTGATTATAAACCGCCTCTTTGAGCTGAGCCGGGGTAATCAGCCTATCTTTAACCAGCATCTGTCCCAGTTCAAACCTTTTTACCATTTCTGAAATGGTTTTAGCATAAAAATTTTTTGTCAACAAATTCATAGTTGAAAAGCAGGATAAATACCCTAAAATTTTAGACAAGTTTAATTTGGGGAGGAAAAAATGCCCAAGTTAAGTGTGGTGATTCCAGTTTATAATGAGAAGGATTATATCCAGCAGGTGGTGGAGCGAGTTAAAAAAGTCCCGATTGATAAAGAGATTATTATTGTGGATGATGCCAGCACCGACGGCACCAGAGAGGTTCTGGTGAAGCTGGAGCAGGAAGATGGGATTAAGGTTTTTTATCATCAGAGGAATCAGGGGAAGGGTGCCGCTCTTAGAACCGGGTTTAAGCATTGTCAGGGAGAGATTGTGATTATTCAGGATGCGGACTTGGAGTATTTCCCGGAAGAATATCCAGAACTGATTGAACCAATAGAGCAGGGTTGGGCAGAGGTGGTGTATGGCTCAAGGTTTTTAGGGAAAAAACATCGGGTGCTTTTTTATCATCATTATCTTGCCAATCGCTTGCTTACCTTTCTTTCCAATCTTTTTACCAATCTTAACCTGACGGATATGGAGGTGTGCTATAAAGTGTTTCGGCGGGAGGTAATTCAATCCCTTCCCTTAAAACAGAATCGGTTTGGCTTTGAGCCGGAAATCACTGCCAAAGTTGCCCGTAGGGGGTATCGGGTTTTTGAGGTGCCGGTATCTTATAATGGCAGGAGCTATCAGGAGGGAAAAAAGATTAACTGGAAGGATGGACTCTGGGCGCTCTGGTGTATTTTTCGCTATGCTTTTTTTGATTAAAGTACAATCAATTCTGCGTTCATCTCTTTTAAATCGCAAAATACCACGGTTGCTTTCCCGGAAAGATACCCACAGCATTCTCCGGGATTGATGAGCAGGGGAGGGGTAAGTTCCAGCTGGGGCTGGTGGGTATGTCCATAAGCAATCAGGTCAAAGTGAGATGAGCTCCGCAGAACCGAGATGTAGGTAGGCTCGTGCATCAGGGCAATTCTTTTTCCTTCCAGCTCCAGTTCAATTGGACCTTTTTTTATTTCTCCAATCCCTTCTGCCATTTTCAAAAGGTAAAGCCACTCGCCATCATTATTACCGAACACTCCATAAACCGGAATCCCGAATTCCTTAAACACCCGAAAGACAAAAGGAGAAATAAAATCTCCACAGTGAAGGATATACTCACAGCCTTTTTCTTTAAAAATTTCCAGAGCCTTTCTCAGATTGGGAAGATGGTCATGGGAGTCCGCAATGATTCCCAGCTTCATTGAAAGATTATTCAAAGAGATATTTTCGGGGATTAACCGGCACTCCCTTTAATCTCACCTCATAGTGGAGGTGAGGTCCGGTTGCCCGTCCGGTAGCCCCTACGGTGGCAATTACCTGCCCCCGTTTTACCCGGTCTCCTTTTTTCACCAGAATCTCCGCACAATGAGCATATCTGGTAGAAATTCCATAACCATGATTGATAATCACCAGATTCCCATAACCCCGCTCCCAGCCAGCATAAGAGACAATTCCGTCCGCAGTTGTCCGTATCAAGGTGCCCACCGGCGCGGCAATATCTATTCCCTGATGAAATTTCATTCCTTCATGAAAAGGCGAGACCCGGGTGCCGAACTCGCTGGTCACCCATCCCCGCACCGGCCAGATGCTGGGAGTTGACCGAATAATGGACTGGTTGTCCGAAATAAAGGCATCCAGCTCCTCCAGACTCTGCTCCTGACTGTCCAGAGATAAATCAAGCTGGTTTAATTTCTGAACCACCTCTCTTACCCGACTGGCTTCTTCTGGAGGGAGAAGAAGCTCTAAAGCTGATTCCTGATTCTCCGGACCTCCCATTCCCATAATGATATTTGAGTTTCCTTCCAGACCGGTTGCCAGCCGGATTTTGTGGTCCAGCTCATTTATCCGGTTGAGCCGATTTTGAAAAGAAGTCAATTGATGGGAAACGGTTAAAAATTGTGCTTTTAAATTTTGATGTTCCAGGGTAAGTTGCTCCAGGGTTTTTTTCACTTTCAGATTGGTAAAATATCCCACCCCAAAATAGATACTGCTAAGGAAAAACAGAAGCAGAGCAGAACTGGAAAGGATAATTTTAATTCTGGAAAGCCTGAATCTTCGCACCTCAGAGGTATGGTCAGGCACTAACAAAATCGTATAATCTTTTAGCCTCATTTTACCCATCAGAAACCCGCTTAAATTTTTACATTATTTTCAAAGGTTTGTCAAGTATGAAAATCATTGCCAATTTTTTAACAGATTTAAGCAAAAATTTCAAGAGTCCAAAAAGATAAACATTTTTGATTGTGCTTGAAGCCGGGGTCTCAAAATGTTAATTTAAAATTTGAGAAAGATGAGCGCAATTTTAGGCATAAGTGCTTTTTATCATGATAGTGCGGTATGCTTGGTAATTGACGGAGAGGTGATTTCTGCGGTTCAGGAGGAGCGGTTTAGCAGGAGAAAGCACGACCCGGAATTTCCTTCCAATGCCCTGAAAGCCTGTTTAAATCAGGCGGGTTTAAGCCTCGGAGATTTAGATTTGGTGGCTTTTTATGACAAGCCTTTTATCAAATTTGAACGGCTTTTATTTACCTACCTCACCTACGCTCCAAAGGGGATTCAATCTTTTCTTCAGGCAATGCCTCTCTGGCTGAAAAGAAAACTCTGGATTAAACACCTGATTGAAGAAGAGCTAGATGGCTATCAGGGAAAGATAATTTTTCCAGAGCATCATTATTCTCATGCCGCGAGCTGTTTTTATCCTTCCCCTTTTCAGGAGGCAGTCTTTTTAACAATGGACGGAGTGGGAGAATGGACCACCACCAGCTATGGGATGGGCAGGGGAAGAGATTTAAAAATCCTTGCGGAGATAAAATTCCCTCATTCCCTGGGGCTTTTATATTCTGCTTTTACTTATTTTTGTGGGTTCCGGGTGAATTCCGGGGAATACAAACTGATGGGCTTGGCACCTTATGGCGAGCCCAGATATGTTGACCTGATTAAAAGCAAGCTTATAGACATCAAAGAAGATGGCTCTTTTCGGCTCAACCTAAAGTATTTCAATTATATGGTTGGCTTGACAATGACCAACCGGAGATTTGCTCGTCTGTTCGG
This sequence comes from uncultured bacterium, assembly GCA_964553915.1. Lineage (GTDB taxonomy): Bacteria > RBG-13-61-14 > RBG-13-61-14 > RBG-13-61-14 > DRUE01 > CAZKMM01. The sequence continues at coordinate 5,372 of CAZKMM010000086.1, read as the reverse complement.
GGGTCCGCCCCGAAAACCTGAAGCTCCCATCACCCAGCGGGAGATGGATATGGCACGCTCCATCCAGGAAATCACCGAAGAGATTATGCTCAAACTTGCCTGGAACGCTTATAAAAAGACCGGCTTAAAAAATTTATGTTTAGCTGGTGGAGTGGCTTTAAACTGCGTGGGGAATGGAAGAATTCTTCGGGAGGGTCCTTTTGATGACCTCTGGATACAGCCTGCAGCAGGAGATGCCGGCGGAGCTCTGGGCTGTGCCCTTTATGCCTGGCATAAATATCTTAACCAGCCCCGGGAGCCGATTGAAGAGCGGGACCGACAAAAAGCCTCTCTGCTCGGTCCGGAATTCTCTCCAGAAAAAATTGAAGTGGTGCTGAAAAAATATTCAGCAAGATACCAGAAATTAGATAAAAATGAGTTAATCAAAACCACAGCCCGGTTGATTGCAGAAGGCAAGGTGGTGGGATGGTTTCAGGGGAGAATGGAGTTTGGTCCCCGGGCGCTGGGCTCCAGAAGTATCCTGGCAGACCCGAGAAGAGCAGAGATGCAAAAAATTTTGAATATAAAAATTAAATTCCGTGAGTCCTTCAGACCGTTCGCTCCCAGCGTGCTCTGGGAGGATACCCAGGAGTATTTTGAAATAGACCGGGAAAGTCCCTATATGCTCCTCACTGCTCCGGTTCGGAAAGAAAAACGCCAGCAGTTAAGCCCGGAAGAGGAAAATTTAAAAGGTCTGGATAAGCTCAAGCCTTCTCGCTCGGAAATTCCTGCGGTCACTCATATTGACTATTCCTCCCGTCTCCAGACCGTCAGAAGGGAGGATAACCCGCTTTATTATGAGCTGATTCAGGAATTCAAAAGACTTACCGGCTGTTCTGTGATTATTAACACTTCCTTCAATGTCCGAGGGGAGCCGATTGTCTGCACCCCGGAAGATGCTTACAAATGCTTTATGCGCACTGAGATGGACTATCTGGTAATTGGTCCATTTCTTCTGGACAAAAAGGACCAGCCTCCCTGGAACGAGCCCAAACAGGTCTGGCAAAAAGAGTTCCCGCCAGATTGATTCTCTGCCAGCAGTTAAAAGCAAAAAGATTTGCTCAAGTTTGGTTCTTATGATATTTTTTCCTGAAAAAGGAGGGGCGAGCTTTGAGTAATGATTTTTTTCAGATAGCTGAAAAAACCCAGCTGGATTCTCCAGAGCAAGAATCTGCCATCAATCAGCTAATTTCCCGAATGAGCCTTGATGAGAAGATTTTTCAACTTTCCGGCAACCTCACTCCTCTGGGAATGGTGGAGATGTTAATTCGCTATAACCGAAGACCATTTTCTGCAGGTGGTTGCAAAAGGCTGGGAATTCCGCCGGTGAAATTCACAGATGGTCCCAGAGGAGTGGCTTTAGGTCGCTCCACCTGTTTTCCGGTATCAATGGCTCGGGGAGCTAGCTGGGATTCGGAGCTGGAGGAAAGAGTTGGGGAGGTAATGGGGATAGAAGCACGAACTCAGGGAGCGAACCTTTCTGGTGCGGTCTGTATCAATTTACTTCGGCATCCCAGCTGGGGAAGGGCACAGGAGACCTATGGAGAAGACCCCTATCATCTGGGAATGATGGGCAGTGCCCTGGCAAGGGGAATTCAAAAACATATAATGGCTTGTGCCAAACATTTTGCAGGGAACAGCATAGAGAATTCCCGTTTTTATGTGAATGTTGAGATAGAGGAACGAACTTTAAGAGAGGTGTATCTGCCTCATTTTAAAAAATGCGTGGATGAAGGAATTGCCTCAATAATGAGTGCTTATAATCGTCTGAACGGGAAATATTGCTCAGAAAATCCTCATCTGCTTCGGGAAATCTTAAAACAGGACTGGGGCTTTAAGGGATTTGTCATTTCGGATTTTCTCTGGGCAGTGCACGACACTAAATCCGCCATTCTTGCCAGCCTGGATATTGAAATGCCCCGAACCAAATATTACGGAGCAAAGCTGAAAAGCCTGGTGAAAAATGGCGAGGTGGAAATGGAGCTGATTGATGATGCTTTACAGCGGATTTTTCGCCAGCTAATGAAATTTGCTCAAAAAGATGGAAGCGGGATTTATCAGAAAAGTCGGGTTGCCTGCGAAGAGCATACCCAATTGGCATTGGAGGTGGCAAGAAAAAGCATTGTGCTTTTGAAAAATGAAAATTCCTTTCTGCCCCTGGAGCGGGAGCAAATCAGAAAAATTGCGGTGCTCGGGAAACTGGCAGAGATGCCCAATTTAGGTGATAAAGGAAGTAGCCGGGTATATCCGCCTTATGTGATTACTCCGCTGGAGGGAATCAAGGAAAAAGCTGGCAAAAATGTTCAGGTATTTTATGATTCCGGCAAAAACCTTTCCCGGGCAAGGGCTCTGGCAGGAAAAGTAGATGTGGTGGTTGTGGTAGCGGGATTTACCTCCAAAGAGGAGGGAGAGTTCATTCCCATCATCAATCGTGGTGGGGACCGAATAAATCTTTCCCTTCCCCCGGAGCAGGAGGAATTGATTAAAGCGGTAGCAGGAGAGAATCCCAATTGTATTGTGGTAATAGAGACCGGCAGTGCGGTAATAATGGAAAGCTGGAAGGAGCTGGTCAAGGCAATTTTAATTGTCTGGTATCCGGGGATGGAGGGAGGAAGGGCGCTGGGAGAGATTCTTTTTGGGGAGGTAAATCCTTCGGGCAGGCTTCCACTCAGCTTCCCTGCCTCTCACCAGCACCTGCCGGAGTTTAACAACCGCACCAAAAGAATCAAATATGATTATTTTCACGGCTACTGGCTTTTGGATAAAAAGGGGTTTCAGCCCGCATATCCATTTGGCTATGGTTTGAGCTATACCCAGTTCCATTATCACCAGCTCCGGTTAAATAAAAAAGAGCTGGAGGCAGGTGAGAATTTAACGATAGAGCTGGAGCTGGAAAATACTGGAAAGCTAGCGGGCGAGGAGGTGGTTCAGCTCTACATTGGATTTCCCGGTTCCCGAATAGAGCGACCGCTCAAGGGTTTAAAAGGATTTTCCCGGGTCGCTCTCCAGCCCGGAGAAAGAAAATCAGTTATTTTAGAGCTTAATCCAATGGAGCTTGCTTATTATGATTCGGAGCGCGGGGAATGGAAGCTGGAGGAGAATAACTATCAGGTTCTGGTTGGCTCCAGCTCCCGCCAGATTTATCTTAAGGATGAATTCAGGCTCAAAATCTGATTTTAAAGGAGGGGAAAATGAGCCGAGAAATTAAAAGAGGCAAAATTTTCCAGACAAAATTCTGGCTCTTTCTTATTTTAATACCTTTCTTTTCCCTGATGGCTTCTGAGCTTCCAGTTTATAAAGACCCGAGCCAGCCCATTGATGCCCGGGTAAAGGACCTGCTTTCCCGAATGACTCTGGAGGAAAAAATTGACCAGATGCACGGAATTATCACCCCGGCTCGGGCAATAAAAGCAGGAACCATAGAACTACTGATGATAGAGCGGTATCCCTGGGATACTCCCAAGAATACCCGTTTGGGCATTCCTCGGCTCCGTTGCACTGATGGTCCCCGGGGAGTGGGCTCCGGGCACTGCACCTGCTTTCCGGTAGCAATGCTTCGGGCAAGCACCTGGAATCCGGAGCTTGAAGAAAAGGTTGGAGAGGCAATGGGATATGAGACTAGGGCGATTGGAGCGAATGTGCTTTTAGCTCCCTGCATCAATCTGATTCGCCATCCACTCTGGGGAAGGTCCCAGGAGACCTATGGCGAAGACCCGTATCTTTTGGGAGTGATGGGCTCTGCCTTTATCAGGGGAGTGCAGAAATATGCAATGGCTTGTGCCAAGCATTTTGCCGGCAACAGCATTGAAGATACTCGTTTCTTTGTCAATGTTAAGATGGATGAGCGCACCTTAAGGGAGATATACCTGCCTCATTTTAAAATGGCGGTTGATGCCGGGGTTGCTTCAGTAATGAGTGCTTATAATGACCTGAATGGATATTTATGTGCCCATAATAGACATCTTCTGCGGGATATTCTCAAAGAAGAATGGGGCTTTAAAGGTTTTGTGGTCTCGGATTGGGGGCTGGCAGTAGAAGATACTATTCAGGCAATTAACGGGGGATTGGATTTAGAAATGCCCACCGGTGCTCACTATGGAAAGAAGCTGAAAAAAGCGGTTGAGCAGGGAGAAGTCTCAGAGGAGTTGATTGACCAGGCGGTTTCCAGGATTCTTCGCCAGAAATTCCGCTTTGGTCTCTTTGATGAAAAGCCTGATTTTGACCCGAAGAAAATAGCCTGCAGAGAGCATACCGAGCTTGCCCGAAAAGTTGCAGAAGAAGGAATTGTGCTTTTGAAGAATGAGGGCGGAATCCTTCCGCTTAATCCCAAAGGGCTTAAAACTCTGGCGATAATTGGCAGGCTGGCAAAGTATCCGAACATCGGAGACCGGGGGAGCAGTCTGGTTAATCCTCCTTATGTGATTACCCCGCTTAAAGCCATTAAAGAAAAGCTTTCCGGCTCGGTCAAAGTGCTTTACAATTCCGGCAGAGACCTGAGCCAGGCAGAAAACATTGTCCGAAAAGCTGATGCGGTGCTGGTGGTGGTCGGATATACCTGGAAAGATGAAGGAGAGGGAAATGACCGAAATATCCTTACACTATATAAGAAGGATGAGGAGCTGATTAAAAGAGTGGCTAAAGCCAATCCCAAAACCATTGTGGTTTTAGAAGGCGGAAGCGCGATTATCATTGAATCCTGGAAAGATTTGGTGCCGGCAATTTTAATGGCTTGGTATCCGGGAATGGAAGGCGGGAACGCTCTGGCAGGAATTATCTTTGGTGAGGTCAATCCCAGCGGTAAGCTCCCGATTGCCTTTCCTGAATCTCCAGACCAGCTACCAGAGTTTGACAATAAATCCAAAGAAGTGGTCTATGATTACTGGCACGGATACCGGCTGATGGATAAAAAGGCTTATCAGCCAGCTTTTCCCTTTGGATATGGATTGAGTTATACCACTTTTGAGCTTTCAGACTTAAAGCTGAGCAAAAAACGAATCAGAAAAAATGAAAAAATCCAGATTAAAGCCCGGGTAAAGAATACCGGCAAGAGAGCCGGAGCAGAGGTGGTTCAGCTTTATCTCGGTTATAAAGGCTCCCGGGTGGAGAGAGCGGTAAAGGAGCTTAAAGGATTTAAAAAGGTATTTCTGGAGCCGGGGGAGAGCAAACTGGTGAGCTTTGAGATTTCTCCCGAGCAACTGGCTTATTTTGATGTTGAGAAAAATCGCTGGGTGGTGGAGGAGATAGAATATCTGGTATATCTGGGCTCTTCCTCTAAAGACCTTCCCCTGAAAGCCAGTTTTAAAATAGTGGGGGAATAATAAAGAGAGATTTAA
>CAZKMM010000085.1:0-11450 GCA_964553915.1 uncultured bacterium | reverse complement strand
CAGGAAAACTGGACAAAGGCTCTTTCCAGCTATGACCGACTGGTCCGGAGCACTAAAGACCCGGCGGTGATTGCTCAGGGACTGGTAGAAAAGGGAGAGATTTTAGAGCAAAAGTTAAATCAACTGGAGAGTGCCATTGCTCATTATCAAAAGGCGGTTGAGGTTAAACAGGATTATCTTTTAGGCTGGCGAAGGCTGGGCGAGGCTCTGGTTCAGGCACAGAAATGGCGCGAGGCAGAGAGTGCTTATCAGAGAATTGTGGAGCTGGAACCTTCTGCAGAGAAAAAGGTTGAGGATTATTATCAGCTGGGCTTGATTTATCGGGACGGTTTTGGGGATTTAGAAAGGGCGCGCCAGGCTTTTGAAACCGTTCTTAACCTGAATAAAACCCATCTTCCTTCAATTGAAGCAATTTTAAGCCTGTATTTGAAACAGAAGCAGTGGGAAAAGTATCTGGAGGTAAGCGAGCGTTTTATCCGGCTTCTTCCCAGGGAGGAGATCAAGAAGAGCATTCCGATTCATTACCAGCGGGCGCAGGTCTATCGGGATTTTCTGGAGGACAGGGAAAAGGCGATTATAGAGTTTCAGACCATTTTACGCCTTGACCCGGACCACCTTCAATCCCGGATAGAGCTGGCAGAACTTTATGCTAAAGATTCCAAATATTACTTACAGGCAATTAAGGAGCATCAGGCAATTTTAGAGCGGGATTTATTCCGGCTGGAAAGCTATCATCAGATGGGACAGCTTTACGAGCTTCAGGGACGGCTGGATGAGGCATACTGCTGTTATGCGGTTCTGGAGATGTTCGGGAGCTTAAGCCAGGATGAGCAGATGTTTCTTGATGCTCATCAAAGGCAGGTGCCTCACAGCTCCAAAAAATCTCTTACCACGGAGCTTCATTTTCGGGCACTGGCTCATCCCTGGGCAAAAGGGATTTTGCTTGAGCTTTTAGCAGACCTGGGCGATTATCTGGTTGATTTATTCCCGGTTTCTCTGGAAAAATTTGGGGCACATAAATCCCGCAAGGTTCCTGCTAATTCCACTGCCGGAATTAAGAAATTAACTGATGAAATCGCTCATAATCTTGGGGTGGAAGCTTATGATTTATATCTGGTTGCTACCATTAACGAGCCGAGATTGGTGGCTACCAATCCTCCTTCTTTGATTATCAATTCGGACTGGCTGAATCGTTTTCCCAGCCTGGAGCAGAGGTTTATTATTGGCAGATGGATGGAGATGCTCAAACTCCGGCTGGGATTACTTCAAAATCATCCTCCTCAGGAGGTTTTACGGGCAATTTTACTTTTTGTCTGGCTTTTCGCTCCAGAGGTAAAGGTTCCGGGATTAGCAGAGGGAGAGATAGAGAAGCGGGCTAAGGCGGTCAAGCGGGCGGTTCCCAGAAAGGTCAGGTCTCAGCTGGAGGAAAAAGCCAAACTATTGGCAAAAGAGGGCTTGCCCAAGGATTTAAATCTCTGGCAGAAGGGCTTGAGCTTTACTGCCAATCGTGCTGGAATGCTGGTGACCGGGGACTTAAAGGCATCACTTTCCGCTTTATTCAAGCTGATTCCCCGGTTTCGGGATTTAAATTTTGCCGAGCTGGGCGACCCAAAATCAGTGATAGAGCAGGAGGAATCTGCCCGGGACCTGCTCCGCTTCTGGACAACCGACCTTTTCTTCAGCCTGCGCAAGAGAAGTGGCTATAGCCTGCTCAGTTCATAATCAATGAAAAAATCTTTCTGGCTCCTCTGGTCAATCCTGGGACTGGCTCTGGTTTTTCTTCTGGATTATTCTGCTCTTGGCTGTGAATTTGTTTATGATGACCTGGGAATAATTGTTCATAATCCTTATCTGCATAGTCGGAATTTATTTACCGCTCTTTCCTTCAATCCTTTTCGGAGCCTGGTTTATTTTACCTACTGGGTTCAGTGGCAGTTGGGAGCCAGCTCCCAGGGATTTAGAATTTTTAACCTCTTGCTTCATTTTCTTAACGGACTTTTGCTTTTGGCTTTTTGCGGAAGATTGTTTGAAGATAAACCACTGGCAGGAATTTTTGCCAGCCTCGGGCTCTGGCTCAATCCAATATTTCTGGAATCAGTGAATCTTATCTCTGGTCGCTTTGACCTGATGATGAGCTTTTTTTACCTGCTCGGCTTGATTTGTTATTTATCTTATTCCCGGGGATGGAAATTTCGGGTGGGATTTTATCTGGCATTAATTCTGGCGCTTCTTTCCAAAGAAATTGCGGTTAGCCTGCCTCTGGTCTGTCTGGTGCTGAGCTGGAGGGAAGAAAAGATTTTATCTCCCAAGCCAATTTTTTTCAGCATTCTTTTGGTGCTGGTTTTTATTTTCCTCCGGTTTAACTGGACGATTATCCTGGCTAAAACTTCCGAGCAGATGCCGGGCTGGGGCGGATATTTTCTGGCTCAGAACGGGCTTTTCTGGTTTTCAATTTTTAAGGTGCTTATTCCTGCCAGGTTAAATTTTGACTATCATTTAAAAATTTATTTTCCCCTGGCTCTGGCAGGTTTGTTTTTCAATATCTTTTTTGTGGGGTTTTTGTTTTTTTCTTTGAAGAAAAGAAAGCTTTTCTACCGGCTGATTTTAGCTGGTTTTTTGATTTACCTTCCTCTGGCTCTAATTCCTCTGGCAGATATTTTTCGGGAGACAAGAATTTATCTTTTTGCTTTATGGATTATGCTTGTTTTCGGACTTTGTCTTTCCTGGCTGGGAAAGGAAAGACTCAAAAGCATTCTTCCCCTGCTCGGGGTGATTTATCTTTGCTTTTTTTCTCTTTGCTGGGAACGGGCTCAGAAATGGAGAAGCGCAGAGAGTCTCTGGAGGGATTCGGTAAAAAAATCTCCCTTAAAATTCCGCCCGGTTTATAATTATGCCAATGCTCTGAGAAGAAAGCTGAAATTAAAAGAGGCAGAGCAAGTCTATCTCTGGGCAGAAAGATTATCTCCCTCTGACCTTCGGGTAAAGACTAATCTGGAGCTGATTCGGAGAATTAATCAGAATCCGGCTTTACTCCGGGAGCTGGAGGAAAGATTTAAAGCTGAGCAAGAAATTCCTTAAGCGGAGCCACTAGCTCTTTTTCCTTTCCCCAGAAAAAATGGTCTGCATCGGGAATCAGGTGGAATTTTACCGCTTCTTGTCCTATGCCCAGAGGTTGATAAAGCTCAGAGGTGAAAAAATCATCACGCTCCCCCAGGAGAATTAAAGCAGGAATTTTTAAGGGAAGAATTTTTTTCAACTCCCCGGCTCTCTCCCAGCCCTCTTCAGGAACCATCGGGCTGACCAGCACCAGTGCCCGGGGAGAAAGCCCTTTTGCCAGAGCATATAGCAGAGCCAAGCCTCCAAAAGAATATCCGCAGGCAACCAGCCGGGAACTCTCGGTTTCAGAAAGAGAAAAAAGATAATCGCAGGCAGAGATAATATCTTTGGCTTCACCCAGGAAATTCCCATAACTTCCCTGGCTTTTCCCCACTCCCCGAAAATTGAAGCGAAGCACTAAATAGCCCATTTCTAAAAGCTGGTCTCTGAGGGCAAGAACTACATTGTTATCCATAGAACCGCCGAATAAAGGATGAGGATGAGCAATCACTGCTGGCAGATAAGGAGGAGAAACTCCGGGTCGGCTGAGCCTTCCTTGCAAAATGAGATTTTCGCTCTTAAATTCTACTGGCTCCAACTTATTCCTCCTGTGCTAAAACTTCTGCCCAGCGAAATATTCCAGAGAGTCCCAGAAACGGAACCAGCTCAGAAGCTGGGAGGAATAAATTCACATAACTGGTTCCCAGCCTGGGGGATTTAAGCTGGAGGGGAGAAAACTTTAAAAATTGATGCGAGAATCCGGGCTTGGCTTTTTTTTCTAACTGCTCCTGAGAGAGCCAGAGGAAAATTCCCTGAAGGATTTGGGCAATTTCTTCATCGCTCAAAGCCCGGGGCTCGGATTTTCTCAAAAAATACCCTACCACAAGCTCTGCTTTTCTTTTTTGTTTTTTGAGCAATAAAATTACTGCCCTGGGTTCGCTTTTCTGAACCCAGACCGCTCTTGGTGCCAGCGCCTCAGGAACCAGCTCTGGAGAAATTTCATACCGGTGCTGGCAGAAGGTAGTTCTGGCAAAGATGCTGGCAAGAGCCCGGGCTGGCTTTCTCTCCCGCTCCTCCTCATCTAAAAGAGCAAAAGCCCGGTTCGGGCTGAAAAAATAATAGCGGGCAGAAAGCTCCTCGCCGGAGCTGAGCCGGGCACTGATGAAACTTTTCTTTTCGGTTTTAAGGGCAATGATTTCCTGAGGGATAATTTTTCCAGAAGCGGAAATAATCTCTTCCAGCCGGGTTTCTTTTTCCTCGCTTCCCTGCTCCGAGCTGGAAAGGAGGAACTTCCAGAGCAAGCCCACACTTAAAGCCGGAGCATTCTGATGGAAATAAGGAGAAAAGCAAACAAGCGGTGCCAGTGCCAGCTCATCTATCTGCGGGCTGAATCCATTTTCCTGGCGAAAACCCTGAAGGGTCTGGAAGGAAAAAGAGCGGGCAGAGAGGCTTTGAAGAAGCTCCTGAATAAATCTGAATCTGCTTCTGGGCAGGGGGAAATTGGTTTTCAGCTCTTCTTCCCAGGGCTCGGTCTGAGCCAGGAGCCGGTCCAGAAAAGAAAAGAACTCCTCGCCCAGCTCCTTTAAGTCTCGCTCCAGGGCAAATCTTCTTTTATCTCGCTGGGCAAAGATATCCACCCGAAAATCAGGAGAGAGAATTTGAAAATCTGGTTCATAGGGATTTTCCCGGGCTCTTTCTCCAATTCCCAATCTGGTGCAGACCAGCTGGGAGAGGTAGGGGTCTATTAAAATTGATTTGGTCAGGTCAGAATTATCTTCAGGCAGAAATAGAGCAACTTTTTTTCCCAGCAGAGATAAATAGCTGGCAAAGATAAGGTCAAAAAAATTTTCCGGGAGAATTAAGGCAAAGAATTGCTCGGTCAATTTTATCTCCTGTCAGGTTTTAAGATGCTTGAGGGCTTTTTTGCCAATGTCAGTTCGATAATGAGCATTTTTAAATTTGACCCGGGAAACCGCCTGATAAACCGCAGAAATCGCCTCAGGAATCGTTTCCCGCCGACTGGTCACTCCCAAAACTCTTCCTCCGGCAGTAACCAGCTTGCCATTCTCTCTTTTGGTGCCGGAATGAAAAACATAGGTGCGGTCTAATTGATTCGCCTGTTCCACCCCGGTAATTTCAAAGCCTTTTTCATAAGAGCCGGGATATCCTCCACTTGCCATTACCACACAGACCGAAGCTTCTGGATACCAGTCAAATTCCATTCCTTTTAAGCTTCCTTCCTCACAGGCAAGCAGGAAGGGGAGCAGGTCGCTTTTTAATCTGAAAAGCAGGGGCTGGGTTTCCGGGTCTCCAAATCGGCAGTTAAATTCCAGCACCTTGGGACCGCTCTCGGTTATCATCAGCCCGGCATAAAGAGCTCCTTGATATTCTTTTCCTTCCTCTTTCATTGCCTGAATGGTGGGGAGCATAATTTTTTCCGTGATTTCTTTAAAGAGCTGGTCAGTGATGAGTGGGGCAGGGGAATAGGCTCCCATTCCCCCGGTATTTGGTCCCTGGTCATTATCATAAACCGGCTTATGGTCCTGGCTGGAGGCAAGGGCAAGAAAATTCTCGCCATCACTCAGTCCGATAAAGCTGGCTTCCTCTCCGAAAAGGCATTCCTCTACCAGCACTTTATTTCCGGCAGAGCCAAATTTTTTCTCTATCATAATTAAATCCACTGCCTGCTCGGCTTCTTCTATGCTCTGAGCAACAATTACCCCTTTGCCAGCGGCTAATCCATCTGCCTTGACCACAATTGGAGCCCCCTGAGAGCGGATATAATCCTTGGCAGGCTCAGGCTGGTCAAATATTTCAAAACTGGCAGTGGGAATTTGATACTTCTTCAAAAGCTCTTTGCACCAGGATTTGCTCCCTTCTAAAACCGAAGCGGATTGACCGGGTCCAAATACCTTTACTCCCAGAGGCTGGAGCTGGTCTTTGATTCCTGCCACCAGGGGTGCCTCAGGTCCCACCACCACCAGGTTTATTTTTAACTCCTGGACTGCCTGGGCAATTCCAGATAAATCCTCTGCGGAAATTGGGAGCAGTTCCGCCTGTTCTTCAATTCCAGCGTTGCCCGGTGCGCAGTAAAGCTTTTCTATTTCCGGGCTTTGTGCCAGCTTCCAGCAGAGAGCATGCTCTCTGCCTCCACCGCCCACGACCAATACTTTCATAACTTCCTCCAGAGCAGTTTTTCCCCTATTTTAAAAACTCTGAGTGAGGGGTCAAGCGGGAAGAAATCCAATCATTTGATTTTTAACTCAATTCTCGGTTAAAATAAAAAAGATGAAAAGAATTTTCTGGCTGATTATGTTTATCCCCCTGATTCTTAAAGCCGGGGCACTTTATTATTATGTGGATGAGAATGGGGTTTATCATTTCAGCGATAAGCGAACCAATGAAAAATATGATAAAGTAATGGTCTGGTCCGATAAAAATCTTCCCGCAATTAAGAAAGAGCTGAACATTAACTTTGACCTTTACATAAAAGAGGCAAGCGTGTATTACGGGGTAGATAAAGATTTAATCCGGGCAATGATCAAGGTAGAAAGTGATTATGACCCCTATGCGGTGAGCAGAAAAGGTGCCCGGGGACTGATGCAGTTAATGCCCGAGACCGCCCAGATGTTTCGGCTGGTTAATCCTTTTCATCCTCGGGATAATATTTTTGCCGGGGTGGCTTATTTTAAGGCTCTGCTGGTTAAATACAAAGGCAATGTTAAACTGGCACTGGCGGCTTATAATGCCGGACCCTCGGCAGTGGATAAATATCAGGGGATTCCTCCTTATCCGGAAACAAAAAATTATGTGAAAAAGGTTCTGGAACGGCAGAAGCGTTATAAAGAAGAAGCGGTTCGCCTGCTTCAGAAAAAAAGCAGGGTGGAGATTATTTCCGAGCGAGTGATAAAAAGAAAATAGCTTTATAAAATGAGCCGAGCTAATTCACAACCTCCCCGGCTTCTTAATATTGCTAATATCCTGACCGGATTCAGGATTGTTTTAGTTCCTGCGGTTCTGGTTTTTCTCTGGCTGGTCAAGCCGGAGAGCAGAGAGGTGAACTGGCTGGAATTAACCCCGGTTTCTCCTCAGGGATTGAACCGGCTTTTTTGTGTTTTAGCCGGGGTGCTTTTTGTCCTTGCCTCTCTTACAGACCTTTTAGATGGCTGGCTTGCCCGAAAATATCAGCTGGTGACCAATCTGGGAAAGCTCCTGGACCCGCTGGCAGACAAAATTCTGGTGCTGGGAACAATGGTAATGCTGGTGGAATTAAACCGTCTTCCTGGCTGGATGGTGGTGGTAATTTTAGCCCGGGAGCTGGCAATTACCTCACTTCGCTCCATTGCCAGCTCGGAGGGAATTGTCATCAGCGCCTCTCAGCTGGGAAAATATAAAACCTTTTTTCAGGTTTTGAGTCTGGGGTTTATTATTATCTACTATCCGATCGGAAGGATAAATATTTATGCCATTGGGATGGTTTTTTTTGTTGTTGCGTTTATTTTTACTCTCTGGTCTGGTGCGGATTATTTTTATCGCTTCTGGTCTGTGCTGAAGAAAAAAGGCTCTTAATCCCGGTTTTTTTCCTCCTCCTCGCCCCATTCCACCATTGCATAGGCATTATGATTATGGATGCTTTCATAATTCTCCGCCTCCACCCGAAACCAGGGAAAGTTCCCGCTCTCTTTCAGCTTTAAGGTCACCTCCCGAACCACATCCTCCACAAAGCGAGGATTTTCATAAGCCAGCTCAGTGAGATATTTTTCATCTTCCCGTTTTAAAAGGGCATAGACCGGGGCACTGGCGGATTGTTCAATCAACTCCACGATGTCTTCAATCCAGAAAAATTTTTTATACTTTAAGGTTACGGTGACTTTTCCTCTCTGATTATGAGCGGAGCGCTCGCACATCTCTTTGGAGCAGGGGCAAAGGGTGAGAACCGGCACCGCAATCCCGACAAAAAATTCCTCCTTCCCGTCTTTTCTCTCTCCAATATACCGGCAGAGATATTCCATCAGGCTTTCTTCTCCGCTCACCGGTGCTTGCTTGCGGATAAAATAAGGAAATTCCATTTCCACCCGGGCTTCTTTTGCCTCTAAACTTTTAATCAAATCATCTAAAATCTGATGAAAATTATGAAGACTAATCCTGCCCCGATGCTGGTTCAAAATTTCTATAAACCGGCTCATATGGGTGCCTTTAAATTGATGCGGTAAGTTGACAAACATATTCACCCGGGCAACGGTGGGCTGGGTTTTGTTAGTCTTGTCCAGAACAATAATCGGGTAGTGAACATCTTTTACCCCAACCCGGTTAATGGGAATCTGGCGATGGTCTAATTGGTTCTGCACATCCCTTTCCATTTTTTGCTCCTCCCAACTGCTGGAGCCTGCTGACCGCTAGGAATGAAAATAGCCCGCTCCTGCTTTTTCTGATTCCCAGACCCAAACTTCCTTTAAATTCACCATAGAAGGAAGAAGAGCACTTAATTTCTCAAAAATATATTTTGCCAGATTTTCTGAGCTGGGATTTTCCTGCTCAAATGGGGGAAGTTGGTTTAAATGGGTATGGTCCAGCTCTTCCAGAATTTGGCTCAAAAATTTTTTCAGCTCTTTAAAATCTATTAGTAATCCACATTTATCCAGCTCCTCTCCCTCTACCACTACCTCCACCCGAAAATTATGTCCGTGCAGAGCCTCACACCTTCCCTGATACCCCCGAAGTTGATGCCCGGCACTGAACCAATCAATTATCTTAATCTGCCACATTAACTTTTTACCACCTGTGCCCTGGATTTTGCCCGCAAATCCAGATACTCCGGGTCAAAGGAGTAATGAACCACCTGATACTGCCGGCGGAATTCCTGAACCTCATCGCCAATATATTCCCCGTCAAATAAACAGCGCTTGAAAAACTCCGCAATTACCTCCATCTCCTTTTCCTTCATCCCGAACCGGGTCATCTCCTGCACTCCAATCCGAATCCCGCTCGGATTGGTCACCAGCTCCAGCGGGTCAAAAGGAAGTAGATTCATATTTAAAATGATATGATTGTCCTTGAGAATTCTTGCTACCTCGTCACCTCCGCCCAGCTCCCGAACATTCACTGCAATCTGATGGCTTTCAGTATAACCAAATTCCCTGCCTTCTACCTGAAAGCCCCGCTCATCCAGAGCCTTTGCCAGAGCTTTAGCGTTTTTTACTACCTGGTCTGCGTATTCCTCACCGTATTCCAGAAACTCATAAGCGGTAATTGCCAGAGAAACCAGGGTATCCAGGTGATGATTGCTGGAGCTTCCCGGAAATGCTCCTTTATCAATCATTGCCCATTCCGAATCCTTCATATTGCTGTAAATCACCCCTCGCTGGGAACCGAAAAAGGTCTTATGGGTGCTGGCAGTGATGATATGCGCCCCTTCTTTGAGCGGGTTGTGAAATTTTTTCCCGGCAATCAAGCCCAGAACATGCGCCGCATCATAAATCAAAACAATCCCCAGCTCCTTGCAAATCGGAGCCAATTCCTTGACCGGGTCAGGAAATAAATAAAGGCTCTTTCCCATAATCATCACTTTAACCGGCACCCGCTCCAGAATCCGGATGGTCTCCTTGACATCTATATGATAACCATCATCAGTTAAAGGAAAATTGATAATATTAGAGGTATATTTCCCCACTGAGCCCTGCTTATGATGGCTGATATGCCCACCGCCAGAAGTAGAATTTACCATCACAATATCCCCGGGCTTAATATACCGGGAAAATACCGCATCATTTGCCACCGTGCCAGAAATCGGGCGGACATCTATGTGCCGGCAGGCAAAAAGTGCCTTTAAATGCTGTTTTACCCGCATTTCTATCTCATCTATCTTCTCGGTGCCCTGATAATACCGCTCTCCAGGATGACCTTCCGCATAACGATGGCAGAAATCCGAGCCCATCACCTCCCGTGCCCGCCGGCTCATCACATTCTCGCTGGCAATTAAATTAACCGTCTCCATCCGCCACTGGTTCTGCTCCTGAACCAGTTGCTCCACCCGCTCAACATTCCTCTCATACATTTTCTCTCCCCCTAATAAATTCCTCCGGGAAAGGTATCGGTCTGAAAATATTTTCCCACCATCCGATACATCTTGGGCGGAGTCCAGCTTCCTATTTCCGGATCCGCCAGTTCCTCCAAAATTCCATCATGAATCGCCCAGCTCCTTCCCCTAATTGTATTATAAAAAGCCCGCCTCCGAAAAGGACTATCATCTAAAAGCTCAAAAAGCCTTCCTTTCGGGCGAAACTCCTTATCTATCTTCCGCATCCGCTCTTCTCCCTGAAAATAGCGAAACCCATGCCGTTCATAAGCAATGGCATTATGGTAAAAAAGCGCCTCCATAAAAATGCTTTTCAGCCCGAGAGCCTGGCAGAATTGGTCCAGGCATTGATTTAAGTCTTTCATCAATCTCAGTCCTGGTCTTACCTGTCCGGGAGCCAGCCCGGCCCGCATTGCTTTAAGCTCCTCCGGGATATTCCGGGTCTCCCAGTGAAGCCAGCGGTCTTTGCCATCAGCAGTAATATCTGTATTGAAGCGGGGAGCACGAATATCATTGATTAAAATAAAATCCCACTGGAGCTGAACCAGGTCCCGGGAGTCGCTTACCTCAATGTAAAAAATCGGGTCCTGGTCATCAGGACGAGCCTTTACCTCCACGCTCGCCTCACTGCTCCCCTCTGCACACTCATAAACCACCACTTTCTCTCCCTGCTGATTTCTGCCCGTCTGTGGGTCTATGCCAAAGAGCTGAAAAACCTTCTCCGGAACCAAAAGCCGATATATTCGCTCCTTTTCCTGAGCAGGAAAAAAATTTAACCTGTATATCCTTGCCATTCCACTTGATAAAGAACCTTGTGGTTCAAATTATTTAAGTTATTTAAGCACCAGAATTGTCTTTCGTCAATCTTTAAGAGGAAAATTACTAAAGAATTTTCTTTTCGCTTGATTTTTACACCGGGATTGGGAAACTCAGTAAAATCTGGGGATTGATGAGCTGATATGGGAAATATCTGCTTTTTGCCCGCTCTTGCAAAAATTAAAAAATTGCTATTGTTGTCGCCGGCTTTTCCAGTAGCTCAGTCGGTAGAGTCCCGCGGAACGCGGGATTAACCACCTGGTCGGATTAACTCTACTCTGCCTTGTTATCTTTACATCCTGCGCAGTCAATCCAGCGGTTAGTATCATTGAGCTCAGAGCTCAATTAGTAGAATTTTGTGGTTTTAGAGATTAAGTGCCTTTTCCACCACCGCCAAATCCCCCTTGACAAAAATTAAAAAATTGCTATTGTTGTCGCCGGCTTTTCCAGTAGCTCAGTCGGT
>CAZKMM010000084.1:10313-11540 GCA_964553915.1 uncultured bacterium | reverse complement strand
ATGAAGATTACCGAGGTCTCTGCCTGGCTCTGTCATTATCCGCTTCCTGCGACTTTTTATCCCACCTGGATTCCCGGTTTTCCCCAGAACAATAATACCTGCTTGATTATTGAGGTGAAAACTGATGAAGGCATCAGCGGATACAGTGCCGGGGTGGGATTTTTGGATGAGGCAAAAGCCCTGGTCAGCCTGCTTCGTCCTTTCCTTTTAAACCGGGACCCTTTTCTGGTAGAGGATTTTATTCGGGTATTAAGAAGTGCTTTGTTTCTCGGGTATAAAGCCTGGTTTGTGGAGATTGCCCTCTGGGATATTATCGGGAAAGCTACGGGTCAGCCGATTTATAAGCTTTTGGGAGGGGGTCCGGATAAACTTCCGGCTTATGCTTCCACTGGCGAGCTTCATCCTCCGGGAAAACGGGCAGAAGAGGTAATTGCTTTAAAAGAGCAGGGATTTAAGGCAGTTAAGCTTCGGCTGAAAAATATGGAAATGAAAGATGATATTTACCTGGTGGAGACAGTAAGGAAGGCGGTAGGAGATGAGATGGTGATTATGGTGGATGCTAATCAGGGCTGGCCGATTCACGGCTTTGGTCCCTATCCTCGCTGGAGCTTAAAGCGGGCAATGGAAACCGCAAAGGCACTGGAAGAGTTTAACATCCGCTGGCTGGAAGAACCGCTTTACAAACAGGATTATGATGGTTATGCCCAATTGAGAAAGAGCACCACCGTGCCCATTGCCAGCGGAGAATTTAATGTTGACCTCTACGAATTTCGGGACCTGGTCAGCCGGGGATGCCTGGATATAATTCAGCCAGATGTCACTTTAAGCACCGGAATCTTAAATGCCAAAAAAGTGGCAGGAATGGCAGAAGCTTATAGTCTGGAATTTTCCCCTCATACCTGGACCAACGGCTTGGGACTGGTGGCTAATCTCCAACTGATGGCAAGCTGTCCCAATTGCCCTTACTGTGAATTCCCTTATGAACCTCCAGGATGGATTCCTTCTGCCCGGGATTTTATGCTCACCGAGCCGATAGAAATAGACCAGGAGGGTTATGTTCAGCTCCCCCAGGCTCCGGGCTTGGGCGTGGAGCTGGATTGGGAAAAAATCAAAAAATTTGGAGAAGAGCTTTGAAAGGAGAAGGACGATGAAAAAAATAATTTCCGGGGCGATTTTCTTCTTGCTTGCCCTGAGCCTGTTAGCCCAGCAAAAGCCCTCTACTCCCAA
>CAZKMM010000084.1:0-10213 GCA_964553915.1 uncultured bacterium | reverse complement strand
AATTCCTTCAGGCTATCAAATTCAGGAGCTTCCAATGATGCCGATGATGCCCCAGAATATGCCCCCGGGAGCAGGAAAGCCCTGATTCAGTTTCTGTAAAGAGAATCCGGCGTGCGATTTTTTAGCTGAGAAAAAAACCTGATAATCTCCTGAGCATCTCTTCGGTTGATTCCCGGAATCCGGGTTAATTCTTCTATACTTGCCTCTTGGATTTTTTTTAAAGAACCAAAATGCCGAAGCAGTGCCTTTTGCTTTTTTTCTCCGATTCCGGGGATTTCCAGAAGAACCGAGCGGGTGGCAAACTTACGCCGAAGCTGGCGGTGATAGCTTAAAGCAAAGCGATGCGCCTCATCCCGGATTCGGGTCAATAGATGCAGGGCAGGGGAGGATTTAATCCGAATCGGGTCTTTAATCCCGGGAAGATAAACCCGTTCTGGCTTTTTTTCTGCTCCCTGGCTGGATTTAATCTCCCGCTCCTTTGCCACAGAAACCACTGCCACCTGTTCTATGCCCAGCTCAGAAAGCACCTTCCGGGCAATATTTAACTGCCCCTTTCCCCCATCCAGAATAATCAAATCTGGAAGCGGTTGATTTTCCCGCAGTGCTCTCTGAAACCTCCTGCTCAGAACCTCTTTCATCATCTCATAATCATTCTGGGTGGATACTCCTTTGATTCTATACCTCCGGTATCCGCTCGGGTCCGGCTCGCCGGAAAGGAACTTTACCATAGAGCCTACCGCCAGCTTTTCTCCCAGATTGGAAATATCATAGCATTCTATCCATTCCGGGGTTTTAGCCAGGCGGAAAATTTTTTTAAGCTCCTCCAGAGCATCCTGGCGGAGCTTCTTTTCCTCCTCGCTCGCTTCCAGAGCTTTTAAAGCATTTTGATTTGCCAGCTCCACCTGTGCCCGCTTTTCTCCCCGCTCCGGAATAAGAATCTCTACTTTATGTTTTGCTTTTTCCTGGAGATATTCCTGAATTAAATTCTGGTCTTCCACCGGAAAGGGAAGGAGAATTTCCTGAGGAATAAAACTTTGCTCCGGATAAAATTGCTTTAAAAAGGAGCTTAAAACCTCCCGGTCTTCCAGCTGAACCTTTTTTAAAATTTTTACCTGACCGCTAAGGAGTTTTCCCTGGCGATACCCAAGCCGGTAAATTGCTACCCGGTCTGCCCGGCGGTAATATCCGATAGTGTCCCGGTCCACTGGCAGGTTCACCTCTACTTTTTGTTTTTCCAGGCTGTCTCTTATTGCCTGAATCTGGTCCCGGAGCCGACTGGCTTTTTCAAACTCCAGGTTCTCGGCGGACTTTTTCATTTCCGCTTCCAGCTGATTAATCAGCTCTTTTCCCTCTCCCTTTAAAAACTTAATCACCTGCTCCACAATTTTTTGATAGTCCTGCTCAGAGATTTTCCCGGCACAGGGAGCCGAGCATTTGCCAATTTCATAATTAACGCAGGGGCGGGTGCGATGCTGGAAATTTCTGGTGGTGCATCTTCTTAAGGGGAAGATTCCCTGAAGCACCTTAATGGTTTCCCGGACTTTTTTGGCAGAGGCAAAGGGTCCGAAAATCAGGTCCTGGGATTTTTTCGGTCTTCGCACCAAAAGCAGGCGGGGAAATTTCTCACTGGTGGTAAGCCGGAGATGAAAATAGGTTTTATCATCCCGAAGCCGGATATTATACCGGGGCTGATATTTCTTGATCAGATGGTTTTCTAAAATCAGGGCTTCTTTTTCCGTGTCCGTGAGGATGAATTCCAGGTCAGAAATTTTCGGTTTTAAAAATCTGACTAAAAATCTGGTATCTGTATCGCTGAAATAAGCCCGAACTCGCTGGCGGAGGTTTTTGGCTTTGCCAATATAAATCACCTCTCCTCTCTCGTCCCGAAAAAGATAAACCCCGGGCTGACTGGGAAGATTTTCCAGCTTTTCCTCAAGATGGTTCATTTTAGTATTATTATGAAATATGCCCGCTAAAGATTCCAGAATTATTCAAATCCTCAGGCTCAAAAATACAAAAAGCCAGCCCCCAGCCGAGGGCTGGCTTTTTATCCTGGATTCAAAAAGTTTTTATTCCGGAGGCAGGTAAGGAGCAGGAGCTCCGGCTTTTTTGCGTGCCTCTTTGATTTTTTCTAAAGGCACATCTCTCGGAATTGTAAAGACCTGCCCGGGATAAATCAGGTCCGGGTCTTTAATCTGGTCGCGATTGGCTTCATAAATCAGGGGCCACTGGAAGGGGTCGCCGTAAACATCCTCATAGCCGGCAATCTTCCACAGGCATTCACTTTTAACCACGGTGTGCTCGGTTTTTACCGCCGGAGCTTGCACCGGTGCTGGTTTGGGCTCTTCTTTTTTCGCCTCCCCGGATTGCTTAGCAGCGATTGCTTCCTGGCGAGCTAATTCTGCCAGCTGTGCGGATTCCTCCAGTGTGGTCTTTGCCTTCTTGTATTTTCCTTCATCCATTAGCTCTTTTCCCTCATTTAGCTTACTCTCAGCAGACTGATACCGGTCTGGTGCCCATTCCGGGGCTCCAGCTTCCTTCGCTTTTGTTAAAGCGGTTTCTGCTTTTTCCAGCTCCGCGGTAGGTTTCTGGGCGCAACTGGCAAGAATCAAGCCCAAGCCCAAAAACAATGCGGTTAAAAGCCATCCTATTTTTTTCATTTTGCCCACCTCCTTTTAGATTGGACCTTGTTTTAAAATTTTAACCGCTTGCTTGAAGCTTGTCAAGAAAAATTCAGTTCTTAAATCCGGTTTCTTTTAAGAGTTGCTCCAGCCTCTGGCTCAGCCTTTGCTTCTGCTCCTGATATTCAGGAGCATCAGCTAAATTGTTTTGCTCCCCGGGGTCCTCTTTTAAGTAATACAGCTCCTCAGCTCTTAAATGATAGCGATACCGGATATATTTCCACTCTCTGGTTCTCACCGCCAGCATAGGAGGGACATTGTAATATTCATCATAGAAATATTCATAAAGAAAATCCTCTCGCCACCCAGGGGATTTTTCCCCAAGCAGTGGGGCAAAGCTCTTTCCCTGAATAGATTTGGGGAAAGAGATTCCTGCCAGCTCCAGCACCGTGGGAGCCAGGTCTATATTGAGCACCAGCTCATCTATTTCCCTGCCCGGATTCTTAACAATCCCCGGTGCCCGAACCAGAAAAGGAATCCGGATGGATTCCTCATAAGCCCATCTTTTATCAAACAGGCGGTGCTCTCCCCATAAAAACCCATTATCACTGGTATAAATCACCACGGTATTTTCTGCCAGGTCGAGCTGGTCCAGAGCCTTTAAAAGCCTGCCAATCTCCTGGTCAAGCTTATAAATCGCAGAGCAGTATCCCCGAATGGTATCTTTCAAATCCTGCTTTTTCCCCACCGCGGTTAAATGCATATAGTCAAAATAAGGCTTTAAGCCTTTTTCTTCAGCTTCAGCCGGGAGGTAGATTTCTTGAGTCTTAAACAGGTCTTTAAGCTCATCCGGAGGCTGGAACGGAGCGTGCACTGCTTTATGGGAAAGATATAGGAAAAAGGGCTTTTGCCTGTCCCTGGTTTCCAGGAAGCGGAGGGCATAATCAGTTAATTCCTCGGTGATATATTTCTTAGTTTTAACCTGCTTGCCCTGAACAATCAGCGGACAGTTATAGTAAAGCCCCTGACTGATAAAGGTAACCAGATAATCCACTCCTTTGGGCTGGGGAACCTTAAATCCGCCAATGTGCCATTTCCCGACAAAAGCGGTTTGATAGCCCGCGGAATGGAGAAGCTCTAAAAAGGTTCGGGGCAGTCTTCCCACCAAAGAGCCGTTTCTGGTGATGCGGTGATTATGCACATATTGTCCGGTAAGAAAGCTTGCCCGGCTCGGAGAGCAAAGAGAAGTGGTGACAAAGGCATTGGTAAACCTTACCCCTTCTTTTGCCAGACGGTCCAGAGCAGAAGTTTTTAAAAAGGGATGACCCGCACAGGAGAGATAATCCCAGCGGTGGTCATCGGATAAGATGAAGATAAAATTTGGTCTTTGGCTGAAAAGTTTTGCCCGGGCTGGATTCTTAATTAAAAGTCCGGCACCGCCCAGAGCAGTTCCTTTGAGAAAATTTCTTCTGCTCAGCTTCATTTTCTCTCTTAAATTTTTTCTTTTAAGCCACTATAAAGCAGGGGGATTAAATGTCAAATTTTTAAAAAGCCGGAGTAGTGGTGTGAATGGCAAAAAGGTTCTGGCGGTTGAGCTCTGCTCTGGTTTTTTTGCTATTGGCTACTTCCTGAATTAGTTGAACCAGCTCTTTACCCAGCTCCTCAATATTTTTTCCCTCCAGCACTTTTCCGGCATCAAAATCAATAATATCAGGCATTTTTTCTGCCAGCTGAGAAGTAGAAGAAATTTTAATTACCGGAGCAATGGGAAACCCGGCAGGAGAGCCTCTGCCCGTGGTAAAGGCAATAAGCTGAGCTCCTCCGGCGACCATTCCGGTCATAGAAAAAATGTCCGAGCCCGGAGTATCCATAATTACCAGCCCCTTCTCAGTGGGAATCTCTCCATATTGCACCACCTGATTAATCTGAGAAGTGCCCGCCTTGATAATACAGCCAAGAGATTTTTCCTGAATACTGCTCAGCCCTCCCTCAATATTTCCCGGGGTAATGGAGAGCCCGGCAAAAGCACCTAAAAACTGTTTTGCCTTTTGCTTCTGGCTTTCAATCAGCTGAAGGATTTGCTCTGCGGTCTTTTCATCTTTTGCCCGGCGAGCCAGGATTTTTTCCGTGCCAATCATCTCCGTGGTTTCAGAAAGAATCACCCTTCCTCCCTGCTCCACTATCCAGTCCGAAGCCACTCCCAGCACCGGGTTGGCACTTACCCCGCTCATCGCATCTGAGCCCCCGCATTCCAGCCCCAGGGTTAATTCTTTCCAGCTTACCGGTTCTCTCTTTAAGTCTTTAATTTTTCCCCAGAGTTTTTTTGCCCGCTCTATGCCCTTCTCTGTGCATTTTCTAACTCCGCCCTGCTCCTGAATTAAAAGATATTCTGCTGGCTTTTGGCTCTGGGAAATCATTCCGCAGAGAAAATCACCCCGAATAAACTCACAGCCCAATCCAATTAAAAGCACTGCACCCACATTGGGATTCTTTCCCAGACCAAGTAAGGTGCGGTTGGTGATTGCCAGGTCAGCTGGTCCCCGTCCACATCCTTCAGTATGGGTAATAGGCACCGCTTCAGGCACTGCCTGACAGATTGCCTCCACCACTCCATTGGCACAGTTGACCGTGCTCATCACCACCAGATAATTCCTTACCCCAAAGCTTCCATCTTCTCTGGGATAGCCCAAAAATTCCATTCATTCCTCCGGAGGGACAAGATTGTGGATATGCACATAATCCCCGGGCTCTATCTCTTCTTTGGCATAACCAATCAGCTCGCCGTATTTGATGATTTCTTTTCCCTTTTTTATTTTTGCCAGGGCAATTTTATGAGCCGGAGGAATATGAGCCCGGACCGCGATTTTTCCTCCTCCGATAATCTCTGCTTCATCTCCGGGATTCAGTTCCTGGACCGCCACCCCGACATTATCTCTTTCGGAAATTTTAATCACCCGTTTGCTCAATCTTTTCCTCCAGGCTGACTTTCACCAGCACCGGCATATGGTCTGAGGGTCTGCGATTCCTGCCATAGGTGTCATCTAAAACCGCATATTCCAGCACCTGAACCCGGGGGCTGACAAAAATATAATCAATCCTTGCTCCCGGAGGAGTATAAGGGATAAAAGAGCGGGAGGTGCCATAAGGACCCCGGGGCGGGCTGAGGCTTATTTTTCGGGCATCCTGAAATCTGCTGGTAATAATCAGATAAGGCTCAGAAGTATCCCGGGCATTGAAATCGCCGGTAATAATAATCGGATAATTTTGAGCGATTTCTCTGGTTTTTTCCAGAAGAAGCCGGGCACTCATCCTGCGGGCAAGAGAGCTTTGATGGTCAAAATGAGTATTGAAATGATAAAAAATTGTTCCAGTGGCTCGGTCGCGAAATTTTCCCCAGGTGACGATTCTTTTGCAGGCAGAACCCCAGGAACGGGAGCCTGGCACCCGGGGAGTCTCTGAAAGCCAGAAGGTCTGATGAGCAAGGAGCTCAAATCGGTTCTTCTTAAAGAAAATCGGGCAACGCTCTCCCCGTCTTTTGCCATCATCCCGGGGCAGACCAAACCAGTCATATTCTTTTAAATTTTTTTCTAGATATTTTACCTGCCCGGGTTTGACTTCCTGAAATCCGGCTAGCTCAGGAGAGTATTTTTTTATCAGTTTAATCACTTCTTTTTTCCGAAAGAGCCAGTTATCTAACCCATCCAGCAGAGTAAAACAGCGGATATTAAAACTCATTACCTTCAGGGATTTTTCTTGATGGTTTTCAGAAACCTGTGCGGAGAGGCTGAAAAGAAAAGCCAGAGCAAATAAGAAAAAAATTCTCTTCCCTCCCATCACTTAAAAATTTTAGTTATTTTTTTTCAGGAGACAAATTATCTTGCTTTTCTGATAATTTTAAGGGAAGCAAAACAAGATTTTAGATGCTTGGGTGTTTAGCCTGTAATCCTGATAGTTTTCCTGCTTGCATTTTTCCTGGCTCGCTATTTATAATCTAAACAATGCCCAGGATTAAAATTATTTTTCCTCAACTTGAGTTAGAAGCAGAGCTTAATCAAAGCCCCTGTGCCCGGAAGATTTTTCAGGCGCTTCCTCTGGAAAGCAGGGTTCAGAGGTGGGGAGAGGAGATTTATTTTGAGATTCCAGTTTCTGCGGAGCTAGAATCAGATGCACGAGCGGAGGTAGAAGTAGGGGAGCTGGGATATTGGTGTGCCGGACAGGCTTTTTGCATATTTTTTGGTCCCACCCCGGCAAGTAAAGGAAAAGAGCCCAGAGCTTATGAGCCGGTGAATATCATCGGGGAATTAAGCAAGGTGCCTAAAGAAGCGTTAAAGCAAATCCCTTCCGGAGAGAAAGTCCGCGTAGAAAAAATCTAAAAATGCGAAAAGATAATTTATTGGATTCAATCGAGCTCTGGCTTTCCCGAAGGGGCAGATGGATAGTCTTTATCATCTGGTTGGCAGTGCTGGTGGTTTTTCTTTCTTTGAGCAGTGATGAGTTAGGAGGACACCTGGGAGGAGATAATGCTCATTATATAATGCTTGCCCGCTCTTTAGCTTTGGGTAAGGGGTATCGGGATTTATTTCTTCCCGGCGAGCCTCCTCATACCAAATATCCTTTTTTATTTCCCCTGATGCTCAGTGCCTTTGCTCGCAGTTCGCGTCCGGTATTTTACAGCCACATCTGGGTAGCGATTATCAGCAGTCTTATTCCTCTGGTAGGTTTAGGCTGGGTAAGGTTGGAAGGAAAAAGCAGGGTTCAATCTTTGCTCTTTTTTGTATTGATAGGTTCTCTTCCAAGACTGTTTTTTATCGCTTCAAATATTTTAAGTGAAGCTCTGTTTATCTTTTGGCTGGTGCTGATTTTATTTTGGATAGCATATTTGCGGATTAAAGGGCTAAATATTTTTCGTCTGATTTTCTTGGGAATATGCTTAATTCTTGAATATTACACCCGTTCTGTCGGATTAATTATTGCCTTTGCCGTGATTATTGTTTTTATTTTAGAAAGAGAATTTCGCTCAAAAAAGTTTTTTCATCTTCCCGCCTGGGCCTGGCTGATAATAATATTTTTACTGGGTATAATTCCCTGGCAGATTCGGGGAATTATATATGGCAATCCATATTTTCATGAGTTTTTTCTTAAAAACCCATATAATCCAGATTTAGGTTATGCTGGATTGGTGGACCTTCTGACAAGATTTAAAGAAAATTGTCTATTTTATATTTTACCCTTAGGGAATTTTTTTTACAGTAGAGAGCTGGGTTTAAATTCAGAAAAGTATCTAGGAATTATATCTTTGCTGGTCAGCCTGATTGGTCTGGCAGGAGAACTATGGAGAAAAAAATTTAGTTCAGCGGTAATATTCCTTTCATATTTTATTTTCATTTTGTTCTGGCCTTTTCAAGAAATAAGATTTATAAGCCTTTTGTATATTCTGGTGGGATATTTCTTCTTGAGAGGTTTAGAGATTATATTTCAAAAGCTTCCTTTAAAAATAAAAGACTTAATTCCCAGCCTGATTTTAATTATTATTATCAGCTGGCAGATAAAGTTTATGAGTGATAAATTAAAATATTTTCACACTCCGCAATATTTTCCTCAAGAAGCAGTTTATGTTCGGGGATACCGCAAATTAGAAGAGCCGGTGATAGATTTTTCTAAATATCCCTCATATTGGGGAGCACCTAAAGATTATAAAAGAAGATGGGCGCATCTTATTATTATGATGAAAATAGCCGGGGAAAAATTACCTCAATCAGCAATAATATTATCCAGAACCAATAGAATTACCTGGTATTATAGCCAAAGGAAGTCAATTCGGATGCTTTTTACCGCTGACCATAAAAAACAATGGAATTATATATTAAAAAACAAAGTAAAATATATTTTATACGACCCTTATTTTGCTTATTTATTTAGTTTTTTGAGAGAATCTCCCAGAAAAATAAAGGTATTATATTTAACCAATATAAAAGTAGCCCTTCTGGAAATTACTGACCAGCCCGTGGAAGGAAAATAATCATTTCTTCACCCGGGCACGGGCAATCAGAACATCGCTCAGCTGAGGGAACCAGCGGGCAATTTTATCCAATCCCCAGAGCAGACGCTGACTGATATTTTTAGGGAGCTTTTCCAGAAACTCCCCCCAATAGGGAAATCCCCACATCAAACTTAACCCGAAAATATCTTCAATCAAAAAATATTTTTCCAGGCATTTTCGTAAAAAGGGATAATCAAATTTGTAATTATGGTCTTTAGGAGGAAGCCAGAAGGGATGTTCAATTCTTTTTTTTCCTTTCAGTTTTTCATAGCAGAGGTCAAAAATTCTTCCCAGCTTACAGGAAAGACTTTCAAAATTCGCTACTGAGATAATCACCCGACCCCCGGGTTTTAAAATCCTTGCCACTTCCTTTAAAACCGCATCAACATCCACAAAATGGTCTATGGCACCCTTGCAGACCAGTTTATCAAGACTGTTATCTTTGAAAGGCATTTTTTCCGCAATTGCCCGAACTAAAATTACTGGATATTCCTTTTCCGGCTCCACCCATTCCAGAGCTTTTTTCAGCATAGTTGAGCTCGGCTCCAGACCATAAATCCGGGCACCGTTCAAAGAAAGATGAAAAGCATCTATGGCTCTTCCGCAGGCAAGGTCTAAAATTTCTTCTTCTTTTTGAGGTGAGACCGCTTTAATGGTGCGGAGGGTCATCTGGTCAAAAACAAACTTGGTATCCGGGGTCATTTCCGTGAAGACAATTTCCTGGTCGTCCCAGTCCAGGTCCGGTTTCAAACTTTGATTCATTGTCAGATATTTTCCAGCAAAATTCCGAATTGTCAAATTTCTCCGTTCCGCTCGGAATTTTGAGAAAAAGAGATTTTTACCTCTCCAGAGAAATTGTTAAGATGAAAAGATGGATTTAAGTGTGGTGGTGCCAGCTTTTAATGAAGCGGAGCGGATTGAAGCCAACCTCCGCACCATCCACCAGTATTTAAGCTCAAAGGGAGTAAATTTTGAAATTATCGTGGTGGATGATAAAAGCGAGGATAATACTGTCCAGAAAGTCAAAGAGCTGATGAGGGAAATCCCCCGGCTCAGATTGATTGAACTTGAAGAGCATCAGGGAAAGGGTGGGGCAGTCAAAACCGGAATCCTGTCTGCAAAGGGGAATTTAATTCTGATGAGCGATGCAGACCTTTCCTGCCCGATTACCGAGCTGGAAAAGCTCCAGCAGGCAATCAAAAACGGAGCTGACCTTGCAATTGGTTCCCGAAGGATTCCCGGTGCCCGGCTGGTTCGGCATCAGCCCTGGCTTCGGGAAAAAATCGGTCTTGCTTTTGGATATTTTACTGGCAAGTTAATCCCCACCGGGGTTTTGGATACTCAGTGTGGATTCAAATGCTTTAAGCGAGAGGTGGCAAAAACCCTGTTCTCTCTTCAGACCAGCCGGGGGTTCTGCTTTGATTTGGAGATTCTTGCCTGGGCAAAAAAACTGGGCTACAGAATAGCGGAAGTCGGGGTGGTCTGGGAAGACAAACCGCAAAGCAAGGTTAAGCCTTTAAGACATCTTCCTCAGGTGGTCTGGGAGGTGTTT
>CAZKMM010000083.1:0-11788 GCA_964553915.1 uncultured bacterium | reverse complement strand
GCCAGCCCATCCCGAACCCGGTATCCCAGCTCTGCCTCCAGCTCTATTTTTTCAAAGTCAAGAACTTCTTCCAGCGGTATTAAATATTGGTGGCAGTTTTCAGGCGTGAGAGAATCAAGGGGCAGGGCATCGCTTAACTTAAATCTACCGCTTCGCAGGCGAACAAGGCTTTCCAGATGTCCGCCGCATCCGATTGCCCTGCCAATGGCATCTGCCAGGGAGCGAAGATAGGTGCCAGGAGAAACCACTGCCCGAATCTTGAGCCAGTCCTTTCCAAAATCCTCCAGCTCCAGCTCATAAATCATCACCTTTTTGAATTTCGGTTCTATCTCCTTTCCTTCCCGGGCAAGCTGATAAAGTCTTTTGCCTTTGCGCTTGTGTGCAGAAAAAGGCGGGATAAGATGCTCAATTTCTCCCCGAAACCGGCTCAGAATCTCCTCCAGCTCCGAGCGGGAAAGCTCCGGCACCTCCATTGCAAAAATTACCTCTCCTTCTTTATCCATTGTGGTGGTTGAAGCTCCCAGGCGAATCAGTGCCTGATACTCCTTTTTATCTGGCTCTAAAAAAGGCACCAGGCGGGTGGCAGAGCCGAGCAGAACCGGAAGCAGTCCGGTTGCAATCGGGTCTAAGGTGCCTAAATGTCCGGCTTTTTTTTCTCGGAAAATCCTGGCGACCTTGCTCGTGACTTTTCTGGAGGTGATGCCTTCTGGCTTATCAATTAAAATTAATCCCTGGGCAGGCATTATTTAACCTGAGCAATCAGCTCATCCACTTTTTTTCTGACCAGAGCTTGAATCTCCTCCAGCTTCCCTTCCAGGGTGGCGCCGGAAGCCTGAAAATGCCCGCCTCCGCCCAGCTCCTCTGCCAGCTTAGCCACATTCACCTTCCCCTGGGAGCGGAAGCTTACCTTATATCTCCCCAGCTCCAGCTCCCGAAATAATATCGCTACCTCTACCCCACGAACCGAAGTTAGATAATTGATAAAACCTTCTGCCATTGACGGGCTCGCCCCGGCTTTCTTAAACATCTCCTGAGTCAAAACAATTTCTGCCCGCCTTCCTTCACTGCCAAATTTAAGGGTTTGAAGGGTTTGAGCCAGAAGAAGCAGGCGAGCAGGAGGATGATTTTCATAAACCTGACGAGCAATGTAAGCCGGGTTAGCTCCTAGCTTGGTCAGGTGATAGGCAATCTCTAAAGAGGTGGGCGTGGTATTGATATAGCGGAAAGAACCAGTATCCATCATTATTGCGGTATAAAGGCAGGTAGCGGTATCCCGGGAAATTGGTCGTCCCAGATGAGAAAAAAGCTGATAAAGTATCTCTCCAGTGGAACTGGCTTGAGCCTCCACCAGATTTAGCTCCCCAAACTGGCAATTGCTCTGATGATGGTCAATATTTATTATTCTGATTCCCTGGAGCCGGCGGGCAAAATCCTTTTCCACCCGCCCCAGATGGGCACAGTCCAGCACCAGCGCCAGCTCATAATCCCAGCTCAACTCATCTAACTTATGAATGATTTTTTCTGAGGCGGGAAGGAACTCAAGAAAATAAGGCAGGGGGTCCGTGTTAAACACTTCTATTTTTTTCTCGGGGAAATGATGTAAAATTGCCAGACTGGAGCCGATCGCATCGCCTTCTGGATTTTGATGACTGGCAACTAAAAGCCGGCTCGCCTGCTCCAGCTCTTCACAAATCTTCGGAATCAGACTCATCTTTCTCGTGAATTTTATGAATTAACTCCTCAATCTTTTGGGAATATTCTAAGCTCTGGTCAAAGAAAAATTCAATCTCCGGAACAAATTTTAGATAAATTCTCTCTCCAATCATCCTTTTGATTAATCCTTTTGCCCGATAAAATCCCTGGCGTGCCTGTTCCTTTTCCTCCTTGGTGCCAATTAAACTGAAATATACCCGGGCAAGTTTGAGGTCATCAGTCAAACTCACTCTGGTAATGGTGACTTTTTTCAGCCGGGGGTCTCTAAGCTCCCGCTCCAGCATCTGGGCAATCTCTGCCTGAATTAAATTTGCCACCCGGTCTGCTCTCCGATATGGATGAGGCATCGCAAAATCCCTCTTAAAAGTGAATAATCTCCATCTCCTGGTCAATCAATTCGCCCACCCCGAGGTCTTCAATAAAATTGAGAATCTGGTCCAGGCAGGAATTGACAAACCCTCCTTCATTTCCCACCAGAGTAATTCCGATTACCGTTTTTTGCCAGAGGTCGTTCTCTTCTACCTCCGCCACTGAAACATTATAGGTGGTGCGCACCCGATTAATCAGCCACTTGACCTCTCCTCTTTTTTCCTTGAGGCTGTGAACCTGAGGAAGGCGAAGCTGAACCCTGAGCACCCCAACCACCATTTTCTTTCCCTCGCTTTAAAGACCCGGATTACTCAGATGCTACTTCCTCAATGGTGTAAAGCTCTAAAATATCTCCGGGCTTGATGTCATTGAAATTCTCAATCCCCACCCCGCACTCATAGCCCGCAGAAACCTCCCGGACATCATCCTTAAATCGCTTCAAAGAACCAATCCTGCCCTCATAAACTACTGCTCCGTCTCTCAGCACCCGAACCAGAGAATTGCGAGTAATCTGCCCCTCCTGAACATAACATCCTGCCACCACTCCCACCCGGGGAACGTTAAAGGTCTGGCGAACCTCTGCTCTGCCCAGGATTTTTTCTTTTTTCTCTGGCTCCAGCGCTCCTTTGAGCATTGCCTCCAGCTCATCCAACAGCTCATAAATAATCCGATGGGTGCGGATTTGAATCCCTTTCTGCTCTGCCAGTTTGTTCGCCTTGGAATCCGGTCTTACCCCAAAACCAATAATTACCGCTTTGCTCGCCTCTGCTAAAAGCACATCATTTTCTGTAATTGCTCCTACCCCGGTATGAAGAACCTTGATTTCAATCTTATCTGTGGCAAGCTTCTCAACTGAATCCCTTACCGCCTCTACCGCTCCATGAGTGTCCGCTTTAATTATAAGATTGAATTCTATCTTCTCCCCCTCCTCCATTTTTTGCAAAAGGTCTTCCAGGCTCGCCTGAACCGGAGCAGAAAGAGACTCTTCCCGTTTCTTTTCCTGGCGATGTTTGGCAACCAGCTTGGCGGTCTTTTCATCTTCCACTACAATCAACTCTTCTCCTGCTTCCGGCACTCCCTCCAGTCCAATTACCTCCACCGGCATACTGGGACCTGCTTCCTTAATCTGTCTTCCCAGATGGTCAAAAAGTGCCCGCACCCTCCCGGCATAAATTCCGCAAACTATCGCATCCTGTCGCCGGAGAGTGCCCTCTTTGATAATCACACTAACTACCACTCCTCTCCCCTTTTCCAGCCTGGATTCAATCACATAACCCTGAGCTGGCAAAGTTGGGTCTGCTTTTAAGTCCAGAAGCTCTGACTGAAGAGTAATGGCTTCTAAAAGCTCATCTATCCCTTCACCAGTTCGGGCAGAGCAGGCAACCATCAGGGTCTCACCACCCCATTCCTCTGGAACCAGCCCCAGTTCAGCCAGACGGGTCTTTACCCGCTCCGGATTGGCATCTGCCAGGTCTATCTTGTTAATCGCAACTACAATCGGCACCCCAGCCGCTTTGGCGTGATTGATTGCCTCAATGGTCTGAGGCATAACCCCATCATCCGCGGCAACCACCAGAACCACAATGTCTGTAACCTGGGCTCCTCTTGCCCGCATCTGGGTAAAAGCGGAATGCCCCGGGGTATCAATGAAGACGATGGTTCCGCTCGGTCCCTCTACCACAGAAGCTCCGATGGACTGGGTAATTTGCCCGGGCTCCTTTTCTGCTACCCGGGTTTTTCGGATATAATCCAGAAGAGTGGTCTTGCCGTGGTCAACATGTCCCATCACCGTGACCACCGGAGGTCTGGGGACAAGATTCTTTTCTTCCTTTTTTCTGGGGAATTCTATAATTTTGGCTTCATCAAAAACTTCCTGCTGAACCTCGTAGCCAAATTCTGGTGCCACTAAAGCGGTGGTTTCATAATCCAGGCTATCATCTGCCTCTGCGGGATGTCCCAGTTCTCTTAATTTGTTCAGAACCAGAGCCAGTTTTACCCCCATCCGCCTTGCTAAATCACTTACTTCAATCTCCTCGCCCATCTTAATAATTCTTTTTTCTGGCTTGGGAATTGTGATTACAGGTTTTTGTCCAGGGCGCTTCTTGGCTGAAGTTTTTCTTTGAGGAAGATACATCCGCTCAGTATCAACCAGCTCCGCACCTTCCTCCATCATTCCCCGTTCTAATTTAAAGGCAATTTTCCTGCGAAGCTTTCTTTTCGGACCCTCTTTAAGCTTTTTATCTTCTTTTAACTTTTCAACTACCCTGACTTCCGGACGACCGCCTTTTTTCTTTTTCTCTTTTTTCTTTTCTTTTTTCTCTGGCTCTGCGAGTCCTTCTGCTTCTTTGCTCACCTGCTCGGTAAATGGAAATTCCTCCACCGCCCGGGCGGTTCTGCGAATTACTGGCTTTATCCAGCGAAGTTTGGGCTTGGGCTTTTTGGGAACTACTTTTTCTGCCTCTTTTAAAATTTCCATTCCGCTGGGCTTTCTCGCTTCTTCTGGTGGAGAAATTTCCTCTGCCGATGGAGTGGGCTCTGGGGCAGGTTCTTTAACTTCTTCAGTCTTTTTCTTCTTTCTTAGCCGGGTCTCAGGAAGTTTTTCTTCTTCCTTGGGTTTGGGCTTGACTCTCTTCTTCTTGACCGGTTTGGGCTTTTCTTCAGGTATAACTTCTTCCTTCTTTTCTTCCACCTTTTTTCGGGCTTTCTTCTTTAAAACCACCCCTTCTTTGATTTGCTTTTCTACCTCTTCCTCTTTAGCTTCTTGTCTTTTCTCTTCAATAACTTGTTTTAGCTCTTGCACCTGCTTTCCATCCAGAGTATGCATCGGGTTGGGATTGGCAAAGCCAATCTCTTTGAGATAGGGCACCAGGTCTTTATACTCAATACCCAGTTCCTTGGCTAGCTCGTGAACCCTGACCTTATTGCCCCCCATTCTCTCCCCCTGAACTTGCTTTTTCAGCCTTCTGCAGAACCAGAGCTCTGGTCAAGCTTGGATTGTTCCTCAGAAGCCTGAAAATCTGTTTTTTTCTTCTTCTCTACAAATTCCCGGGCAGATTGTATAATCTGCTCTGCTTTAATCTTGCCAATCCCGGGCAGACTCATAAGTAGCTCCGGGTCCGCCTCTGCCAGCTCCTCCGGGCTGGTAAACCCCTCCTGATATAACTTCTGAGCAATGATCCCGCCAATGCCCGGAATCTGCCCCAGGCTCTTCTGCGCCTGTTCGCTCAGCTCCTTCATCTCGCTCTCGCTCTTGATATCAATATTCCAGCCAGTAAGCTGAACCGCAAGCCTGACATTCTGCCCCCGCTTACCAATTGCCAGAGAAAGCTGGTCATCCGGCACCACCACCAGCACCTGTTTCTGGTCATCATCAATGATCATCCTGCTGATTTCCGCAGGAGCCAGAGCATTGCAGATATTAGTGGCAATATCCTTGGTCCAGGGGATGATGTCAATCTTTTCTCCTCTTAGCTCCTGCACCACCGCCTGAACCCGGGAGCCTTTCATTCCCACACAGGCACCTACCGGGTCAACATCCGGGTCCCGGGAGCTGACCGCAATTTTGGTTCGAACCCCAGCTTCCCGGGCAATGGCTTCAATTACCACAATTCCCTCACTGATTTCCGGCACCTCGGTCTCAAATAACTTGCGAACAAACTCCGGAGATTTTCTGCTCAAAACAATCTGAGGACCCTTGGATTCCTTATGCACTGCCAGAACATACGCCCGAATTCTATCTCCCACCCGATAAGATTCTCTGGGCACCTGCTCGCTGTGAGGAAGCACTGCCTCTGCTCTGCCCAGGTCAATAATCATATTTCCCCGCTCAAATCTACGGACAATTCCGTTAATCAGCTCTCCTTCCCGGTCTTTGAACTCCTCGTAAATCATCAACCGCTCCGCATCCCGAACCCGTTGAATAATCACCTGCTTGGCCGCCTGAGCGGCAATTCTTCCAAATTCCTCATAACTTCTGGGGTCAATCTTAAAGCCGAGCATATCCCCTTCTTCTGCTTCCGGGTCCATCTTACGAGCTTCTTCCAGCGAAACCTGATTATCCGGGTCCGTGACCTCTTCCACCACTTCTTTGTATTCCCAGAGCTCAATCTCGCCTTTTTTCTCATCAAAGCGAACTTCCAGGTCTCTATGAGCACCGAGCTTCTTCCGGGCCGCGCTTAAAACCGCACTCTTTAACGCCTCGATCACCGCTTCCTTTTTAATCCCTTTTTCTCTGACCACCGAGTCAATTATTTCTATCAGCTCTACGCTCATTTTTTCCGCTCCTTTATTCAAACTGATATTCTAAATTTGCTCGTTTAATCAGATGATGAGGGATAAAAACCGATTTCCCATCCACCAGCAGGGTTATCCCCTGTTCATCTGCTCCGAGCAAAATGCCCCGAAAATTCCTTCGCTCGTCAATCTTTTCCTTTGCCTCTACCAAAACCATCTGATTTAAATATTTTTGAAAATCCTTCACCTTGCGGAGCCGACGATTTATCCCCGGAGAACTTACCTCCAGAATATAGCTCTCTATAATCTCTCCTTCTAAATCTAAAAGAGACCCAAGCTCCCGATTTACCTCTGCCAGCTCATCCACAGTAATTCCGCCTTCCAGACGGTCTATGAAAAAGCGAAGAAGCGGTCTCTTGCCCTGGCGGGAGATTTCAAAATCCACCAGCTCATATCCCCGCTCTTCCAGAATCGGTTCAATCAACTCCTTTAATCTCTCTTCTCTGAGCATTTTTCCCTCTTATAAAAAAAGTGGGTTTAAAACCCACTTTTTAAATGGGCTTACTTTAAGCTAATTTTAACCAAAAATTTTGATTTTGCAAGTAAAAATTGAATAAACTTCTATAAAATTGTCGGAGAGAAAAATTTTTTAGAAAAGACTAGATTCCGACTTTAAATTTCTTTTCCCACTCCTGCATCATATTTTCCAGCTCCCGGGCAACCTCAGGATAGAGGTCAATAACATTGTAGGATTCATTCGGGTCCTTTTCCAGGTCAAAAAGATAGGGTCCCTTGGGCATTCCAACTGGATAGTAAAGAAGATAATGCTTTCGGTGATATTTCCATTTTCCCACCCGAATTGCCTGAAGCTGTCTGCCATTATAAAAATACAATGCCTGATGCGGGCTGGTCTTTTCCTTTCCTTCCAGAAGCGGAAGCAGGTTCTTGCCATCAATTACCCGGTCTTTGGGAGGGGTAAGTCCAGCCGCGGAAAGACAGGTAGGAAAGAAATCTATATTCATTGCCATCTGGTCTGTTATCTGCCCGGGGGGAATTCGCTCCTGCCAGTAGGCAATAAACGGCACCCGCATTCCGCCATCAAAGGTCTCGTGCTTTCTTCCCCGATGATAGCCAGGATTCCCCTGCCACCAGGGACCATTATCACTGCTATATAAAATCAGGGTATTTTTCAAAATCCCATACCGGTCTAAGGTATTGAGGATTTCTCCAGTGCTCCAGTCTATCTCCTCAATGCAATCCCCATAAAGCCCGGCTTTTGACCTCCCCCGAAACTCTGGCGAGCAGTGAAGCGGAATATGAGGAAAGGTATGGGCAAGATAAAGAAAGAAAGGACGATTCTTATTCTCCTTGATAAACCAGAGCGCCTCTTTAGTATATTTCTGGGTGAGATAATCCTGATTCACCGGATGCTTTTCCACAATCTCGCGGTTCCGCCACAAAGGAAGCGGAACCATATCATTGCTGTAAAGCAGACCCAAATAATGGTCAAAGCCCCGCTCATAGGGACGATATCCGGGAATATCCCCCAGGTGCCATTTGCCAATGCAACAGGTGGCATAACCCGCGGATTTGAGCGCCTGAGCCATAGTGATTTCCTTTCTGGGAAGAGCGAATGCGGTGCCCGGCTCCAAAATCAGCTCCAGATTTAATCCCGCATTGATGGTATTGTGAAGGGGATTTAAGCTCAATCGGTTCGGGCGGAGAACATCAGTTACCTTGGTTCGGGGCGGATATCTACCGGTTATCAATCCTGCCCGGCTGGGAGAACAGACCGGAGCAGAAGAATAAAAACTGGTAAAGCGAATCCCGCCTTTTGCCAGCTCATCTATGTTTGGAGTATTGAGCAGGTCCGAGCCGTAGCACCCCAAATCTCCCCAGCCCTGGTCATCTGTAAAAATAATGATGATGTTGGGAAGATGAGAACGGGTGCGAATCAGCGGACCCGCAAACCCCTTCCCTGCCATCAAACCGGCACCGAGCAAAAACCCGCTCTTTAAAAAATCCCTCCGCTTCATCTCTTCCCTCCCACCCAAATTCTAGCCCTTTCAAATCTCTTCTGTCAAGATTTGATTGTCTATTTTTTATACCAGAGAAAAAATCTGAGGAGAATTTTTCTTTTTCCCCTGATTAGGAAATTTTTCCATAAAAAATCAACTGGCTATAAATCAAATTATCACAAATAAGTTTTGCCTGACAAAAGGAGTGGTTCAAATTCCGAACAATATGGTTCAAAAATTGAACCGCCCGGATTTTCCTTTGCTTAATTTTTCCCCTTTATTTTCAAGCAGTTATTCTTGTGCCCGATTTTTAATAGTCCAGAATTTAAACAATATGGTTCAAAATTTGAACCTCAAAATTTCCACCCAAAATCCCCATTCCATAAAACTTGTTAAAATATTTAGGTTTTCTCGCTCTTTATTCCAAAATTAATCTTAAAAATCTGCGGACAAAATGCCATTAAGTTTGTAAAGGAAAATTTAAAAGAAAAAAGCTAAAAATTCTTCCGGGCAGGTCTCAAAGGCAATAAAAGGCAGGATGCTCTGCCAGAAAAGGCTCTTGACAGGGGAAAAATTTTTGCCTATAATTTTATCTGGCGAGCAGGAGTAGCTCAGCTGGTAGAGCATCACGTTGCCAACGTGATGGTCGCGGGTTCGAATCCCGTCTCCTGCTCCAGAAAGAGGCGGCATAGCCAAGAGGTAAGGCGGCGGTCTGCAAAACCGCTATTCCCCGGTTCGAGTCCGGGTGCCGCCTCCATTTTTTATCTGAATTAGAACTCTCCTTCCTTGAGCCCAGCTCTTCTGCCAGAACCAGAGAAACTTTCTTGAAAATCTGAAAATAATTTCTGCCTTTTTAAATGATATTCAATTCCCAAGCTTAAGCTGGAGCAAAATTAAAGCAAGATAAAATCTTCCAGGAATTCTTGCTGGAATTTTACAGATTCTTGCAGAAACAAAGCAAGAAAATCCTGAAAAAAATAAACAGCATCAGGCAAGCCATAAGCCGGGTTCTGTCTCCCGCTCCGGGCAGGAGGGCGGTCATTTATCTGGGAGCCGGGTTTCCCCGACCCTCAAGCGGTCTACCCGGAGGCATCGGCCGGGCACAGCCTCAGGCGCCTCCCTATTTGACCTTGCTCCGACCGGGGTTTGCCGAGCCGGTTCGGTCGCCCGAACCGCTGGTGGGCTCTTACCCCACCGTTTCACCCTTGCCTTTCCGCTCGCAAAGAGCTTCAGGCGGTCTGTTCTCTGTGGCACTTTCCGGGGATTGCTCCCCCTGGGCATTACCCAGCGGTCTGCCCTTCGGAGCCCGGACTTTCCTCAGCCAGGGATTCCCCTGACCGCGACCGCCTGGCTTGCCTGATGCCTATATTTAATATAATTCCTCACCTCCCCTCAGGCAAGAAAAATCCCACCCCGTTTTAAATTTGTCTGAAAAAAATTTTTTTGATAGCCTTCTAAAAAAATCTTTCAGGAGAAAAAAATGAGCAAAAAGAACCTTGCGGTTTTCCTGCTGGGAGCTTTTCTTTTTGGAATCACTGCCCAGGCTCAAATTTCCCGGTGGGTCTATAAATACTTTCCCCAAAAGCCAGAGAAATATGCCTATCCCCAGCGAATCTCCTTTGCCAGCAAAAAAATAAAAGAGCCAGAAAAAGCTCTAAAAGAAGATGGTGAGTATCTGGCTTTAAGTTCTGGAGAAAAACTGATTATTGATTTCGGTGCAGATGTGGGAGGATTTTTTGAATTCAAAATCAAACTGAAAAAGCCTGCCAAAATCCAGCTCTATTATGCGGAAGCTCTGGAATTTGCCCGGGGGAAGAAAAAATATTACCTCTTCTTTTCTCCCTCCCACCAAAATCTGCTGGAGCGGACCTATAAGGTCTCTGAAAGCGGATGGTTTCAGGACCCGGTTCTGATGGGTGGGGCAAGGTATCTGGTTTTTGAGGTGAGCTCAGGCAGGCTGGAGCTGGATGGAGTAAGATGCAAAAAAAGCTTTTACCCCTGCAATCCCGCAGAAGCAGGATGGTTTTTGAGCAGTGATGAGCTTTTAAACCGCATCTGGTATGCAGGGTATTACACCACCTGCCTGAACACGGTCCGACCGGACCAGGGAGGCTTGAGCGGAAAAGAAAGAATCGGGGTGGGCGACTGGGTGATTATAGACGGTGCCAAGCGGGACCGACTGGTCTGGAGCGGAGACCTCCAGATTGCCAATCGGGTGGTATATGCCACGAGCGGAAAATATGAATTTGCAAAAAATTCTCTTGAGAGCCTGGCAAAAGACCAGTTTAAAACCGGGCAATATCCTTCTTGCAGTGTGGCGGACATTGGCAAACAGGTAGCAGATGATTTTCTGGAATATACTATCTGGCAGATTATCAACAGCTATGATTATTATCTTTACTCTGGCGATTATGATTTTATTAAAAAGAATTACTCCGGAATCAAAAAGGCAATGGATTTTTTAGATAAACATACTGATGAGAACGGTTTGCTCAAACAAAATCCGTTCAAAGGAGGACAGAATTATTCTTACACCCTGCTTCGCTGGGGAAAAATTTCTTATGTTAATGCACTTTATTATCTGGGATTAAAGCGGGCGAGCCAGATTGCTCTGGCAATGAATGACCCGGGTCAGGCTCAGATATACCTGACCCGGGCGGAACAAATAGAGAGATGGTTTAATGATTTCTTCTGGGATGAAAAAGCCGGAGCTTATAAGGAAAAGAAAAGAGACCGCTCCCATCATCCTCTGGATGGGAATGCTTTAGCAATTTTGAGCGGGCTTGCTGATGAGGGAAAAGCTCGGGCGGTTTTGAATTTTATTGACCAAAACCTGAAGCTGGATTGGGGCGACCGTCAGGTGGAGAAGGCATTTCGCTTTCCGAGAAAAATCCCGATTCTCTCCGGGCATAATTACAAAAATGTTCTTCCTTTAATCAATGCCTTTGAGGTGCAGGCTCGGTTTCAGCTGGGAGATGATGCCGGGGGGCTGGATTTAATCCGAAGGTGCTGGGGACAGATGGTAAATAATGACCCGAATTATACCACCTGGGAATGGCTGGGAAAAGATGGCAAACCGGACCAGCCCATTACCTCTCTGGCTCATCCCTGGAGCTCAGGAGCAACTTTTATCCTGAGTGAATATATCCTGGGGGTAAAACCCACTTCCCCGGGATTTTCAGATTACCTGATTGAACCCCATCCGGTAGATTTAAAATGGGCAAAAGGAGCGGTTCCCAGCCCAAGAGGATTGATAAAAATCAGCTGGAAAAATTCCCCGGAAAAATTTGAGCTGGAGCTGAATCTTCCAAAAGGAAAGGGACCAATGGTGAAGGTTCCGAAGAAATCCGGGTTATGTAAAATCTGGCTGAACCAGAAATCAATTTATGATGCGGGAAAGCCGTTTGAGCATCCAGAAGGGAAATTTCTTGGAGAGAGCGAGCGGTATTATAAGA
>CAZKMM010000082.1:0-11881 GCA_964553915.1 uncultured bacterium | reverse complement strand
TAGATTCGCTTCCAGAAGGCTGGAGGCTTGCTCAAGAGAATCAATTAAATTTTTTCCCCGCGGTGGAGTTTGACACCCTTTATAAGGATTATGACCTTCATCTTCTGGCTTATGGGATAGATTTTACCCAGCCCGATTGTCTTAATTGGATGGAGGAGATTTTACAGGCAAAGATAGAACAGAGCAAAAAGCGGGTGGAGCGGTTAAAGGAGCTGGGGTTTAAGATAGAATTTGAGGAGCTGATGGAGATAGCAGGCTGGCGTCAGCCCACCGGCGGGGATTATGTAAAAGCTCTGAGCCTGCACCCGGAAGGAAGAGCAGACCCCCGGGTGCGGGCTTATATTGACGGTGAGCGTTCGGATTCGCCGTATTTGAATTTTTATCTGGACTGGCTTAAAGCAAAAAGACCGGCTTTTGTTCCTTTTAAGGCAATGGAAATCCGCCGGGTGATGGAGCGGGCAAGGAGTCTGGGCTCGGCTCTGGTTCTGGCTCATCCCTCTGATACTCCCAAGGAGTATATTAAGGAGCTAAAGGATTCTGGCCTGGATGGTCTGGAGGTTTATACCAGCTATCATTCCCCGGTGCAGGCTCAAGAGTGGCTCAGGCTGGGGCGCCAGCTGGATTTAATTCCCACCGCGGGTTCAGATTTTCACGGAAAGAAAGTTAAACCCAAAGTGGAAATGGGCATAGAATGTCCTGAGGAGAAGGAGATGGTTGAGCGATTGGTTGAGAAGATTTCACAGCGGGGAGGAAAAATTCTTTTTAGCTCAAAGTAGGAGGATGAGGATGCTAAAAAGATGGGGAACAATTTTAATTTGCTTTCTTTCTCTGGGGTTGCTGGCGTTGGTGGTAAAGCATTTTCCCATGCCCCAGAGTTTTGAGGAGCTGAATCAGGGGATAAGTTATAAGGATATTTTGCCGGATACCGGTCATACTGAGGAGTTTTATAATGAGTCTTACTACCACAATGGCTGGTTTGATGATGGTTCTGTAGTTTATATTCAGTTTATTTTTCATAATATTGGGATTGGTTCTTTTCATCCTTCCGCGGATTTAACCATTATTACTCCGGATAATAAGGTTCATCATTTTACCGAGGATTACCCGGATAAAAATCTAGAGATAGCCCGGGAAAGGTTTGAGGTAAAATTTGGCGAGCATCTGCTCAAAGGGGACCCAGAAAAGCAACACTATCGGGTTCGGGTCTGGTTTGACCAGCTCGGAGCGGACCTGGAATATTTTTGCGAGACTCCGGGATTGCTTGACCCCGGACTTTATTATAATGATAACCCCAAAGATTTTCAGCGCTGGGTAACCTACTGCCTGAAAGCCCGGGTTGAAGGACAGCTAAAAGTGGGGGATAAGCTCTGGAAGGTTCGGGGAAGAGGTTTTGCTGACCACGCAAAGAGTCAGATAGCTTATACCAACTTGAAAAATGGTTTCCAGCTTTATCAACGGGCAGGTAATGAGGGAATTTCAGTTTCCTTAATGGAGAACCGCTGGGTAGAAAATGGGAAAAAATTTCGGCTTCCCAACCTTCAGGTTGCCCTTGAGGATAAGATTGTTTTTTTTAGCCGGGATGACTATCAGCTAGATATTCTAGGCTTGGGCACCAGTCCAGGTGGGAAAAAATTTCCCAATAAGTTCTATCTTTATGCAAAGAATGACTGGTTTGAGCTGGAGGCAAATTTTGAGATGGAGCGGTTTTTGCTTGAAGGAGGGTTATTTGACCGGCTGGGAAAGGTTTTTGGTGGGATTTTAGCTCACCTTTTTAATCATCCGGGATATTATCGGTATTTGAGTCGGTTTGAGTATAAATATCATTTTCACTATCAGGGCGAGGAGAAGTCCGGGAAAGGCAAAACCTGGACAGTTAGTCAGGTGATTTATTCTGGCAGTCCGGATTTTGAAATCTGGAAGGAGAAATAAGATGCTGGAGCTGGGAAAACCTGCTCCGGAGTTTGAATTTCAAAATCATAAAGGGGAGCGATATAAATTCCCCGGGGATTTTTCCGGGAAATGGCTCGGACTTTTTTTCCTTCGGCATCTGGGATGTCCGCTTTGTAAGGAAAAAATTTCAGAGCTAAAGGAAAATCAGGCACGGTATCAGGCGGAAGGGGTTGAGTTATTTGTGGTGGTGGAGAGCACTCCTCGCCGGGTTCAGGAATATGGGAAAAAAGAAGGGATAGATTTTCATTTAATTTCTGACCGAGAGAAACGGATATATCAGCTTTACCAGGTATCCAGAGGTAGCTTTGGGGATTTTTTCTCTCCTTCAGTTTTGAGCGCATCTTTGCGAGCAACTTTTAAGGGACATTTTCACGGCAGGTTTGAGGGAGATGAGTTTCAACGCCCCGCCTGCTTTATAGTCGCACCGAGCGGGAAATTGGTTTATTCTAAATATGGCAAGAATATTGCAAAGATTATCACTGAAGAGGAGTTTTTTGAGGTTTTAAAAATGCTCAAAGAGAAAGAGGGGAAGAATGAGTAAAGCCACCGTTGCAGGTTTTATTTCTGCTTTTTTGTTCTGTATTTTGGTGGGAGGAGGGATTTTTTGGGCACTGCGCAATCCACCTTCTTCCCAGCCCCCACCGGCAAAGAAGAGTCATTTAAAACGCAAGCTGGCTTTTACCACTGACCCAAAAGAAGCCATAGAGCGAGGCAATCAGGCGGAAAGAGAGGGAAAATGGGAGGAGGCGATTTCCTGGTACCGTCTGGCAGGTAATAATTTACCCCGGGGACATTTTCTTCGGGGATATGTTCGTTATCGTCAGGCATACTGTCGGTATCAACTGGGAGAATATCTTACCGCAAAAAATATTTTAGAATGGGCGCTTAATCATTATCCCAATATGCCTCATTTAGATGATGCTTTATTTCTGATGGCACAGATTTATACTAAACTGGGAGATTTTGAGAAAGCCTATAAAACTTACAATACCATTATCAGGATGTTCCCCCCGCGAAAGAAAGAAGCAAAAGAGAGACAAAGCAACCTCCCATATTCGCCTTAGAAAAGGGGTAAAATATGCTGAGACCGGGTTCTCTTTCCAGAAGATTGGTTTTAATTTACACTCTGATAATCTTGTTTCTGGGTGGAGGAATTAGCTGGCTGGGAGTTTTTTATCTTACCCAGGGCATTACCAGAGAAGCAACCCGGCAGGTAAAAAGCGACCTGCGAACCGCCTGGTCGGTTTTTCATTCAGAAGAGGATAAGCTGGGGTCAATTATTCGGCTTTTAGCCCGGCAGGAGCAGTTGGGTCAGCTCCTTGAACAATTAAATGGCAGGGAGGAAATCCCTCCTCAACTGCAAGAAAAGCATCATTTGTTAAGTTTAGAGCTGGAGAGAATTCGCCGGAACTATCAGCTAGATTTTCTTGGGCTGGTAGATTCTGAGCTTCGGGTTCAGCTTCGCACCACCTCCCCTTAC
Source organism: uncultured bacterium (assembly GCA_964553915.1). Classification (GTDB taxonomy): domain Bacteria; phylum RBG-13-61-14; class RBG-13-61-14; order RBG-13-61-14; family DRUE01; genus CAZKMM01. The sequence continues at coordinate 8,451 of CAZKMM010000082.1, read as the reverse complement.
CGGCGCGGGGATTATCTTCCTTATGACCCGATTTTGGATTTTGCTCTTTCCGGGAAGCCAGCAAGCGGGGTGGAGCTCTGGGATAAGGAGCGATTGGAGCAGGAAAGCCCGGAGCTGGCAGAACAAGCCCGGATCATTCTCAAACCTACACCCCGGGCAGTTCCCCGGCAGGAAAAAGAAGAAACCCGGGGAATGGTAATTCTTTCCTCAGCACCAATTAAAAATCAAAAAGGAGAGATTATCGGGGTAATGTATGGTGGAGTGCTTTTGAACCGCAATTTTGCTCTGGTGGATAAGATTAGGGATATTGTTTATGAAGGAAAGCTATATGCGGGAAAACCACTGGGAACCGTGACTATATTTTTATGGGATGTTCGGATAGCCACCAATGTCCTTCTGGAAAATGGAAATCGGGCAATAGGCACCCGGGTTAGTCAGGAAGTATATGAGAATGTTTTAGAGAATGCACGGAGCTGGCTGGACCGGGCTTTTGTGGTAAATGATTGGTATATCAGTGCTTATGAGCCAATTCGGGATTTTTCCGGCAAGGTAGTGGGAATTCTTTATGCCGGGATTCTGGAGAAAAAGTATCAGGATCTGGAAAGGCAGGTTCTTTTGAGCTTTGGCTTGGCGGTTCTGGTGGGAGTGGTTCTGGTCTGGCTGGTTAGTTTTGCCTTTGCTTATTCTCTGACACTCCCTTTAAAACGATTAAGCCTGGCGTCGGAAAGAATCGCTCAGGGAGATTTGGATTACCGGATAGAGTTAAGAGGATATGCCAGCCGGGAATTAAAGGAGCTGGCTCAGAGCTTTAACCAGATGGCAGATTCTCTTGCCCGAAGGGAAAAGGAGCTGGAGCTGGCTAATCAGGAGCTGAAAGAGACCAACCAGAGATTAAAAGAAGTCAACCGCAATTATATGGAGATGCTGGGATTTGTCACGCACGAGCTAAAAGCTCCTTTAGCTTCTGCTTTAATGGCCGCGGGAGCTTTAAAGCAGGGAATTTTAGGGGAGCTAGACTCTGCCCAACTAAAAATGATAGATAAAATTGAAAAAAGCCTCAACTATTTCAACGATATGATTAAAAACTATCTTTCCCTTTCCAGAATTGAAAAAGGAGAGATGGAGGTAAAGAAGGACTGGTGGAAACTTAGAGAGGATATTATTGAGCCAGTTCTTGCCCAGCTGGAACCTCAGGCAAGAGAAAAGAAAATGAAGCTTAATCTGGAAATTCCCGAGGAGCTTAAGGTTTATGCTGACCTTAACCTCTTAAGGATTGTCTATGATAATCTTTTATCTAATGCGATAAAATACGGTAGAGAGGGGGGAGAGATTCGGCTTGGGTATAAGCTGGGAGAAGGTGAGATTCAGCTTGATGTCTGGAATCAGGGAGAGGGAGTGAAAGAGGAAGAGGCAAAGATACTATTTGAGAAATTTTCCCGAATAGAACGAAGGGCAGGGAAGAGGACCGGAACCGGTTTGGGGCTTTATATTACCAAAACTATTGTGGAAAGACACCGGGGAAGAATCTGGGTGGAGAGCAAGTTCGGGGAATGGATAGATTTTATTTTTGTTTTACCTCAGCCTGGGAGGAGCGAAGATGAAAAAGATTCATCCTCTGGTCAGTGAGAACAAGATTTTTCTTTCCTGTGGGGTCTGGGATGTGCTCAGTGCCAAGATTGCGGAGAAGCTGGGATTTAAAAGCGTGGTGGTAAGTGGCTATGCGGTCTCTGCCAGTTATTTAGGGGAGCCGGATATTGGACTTTTAACCCAGAGCGAGATTCTGGAGGTAGCAAGAAGAATCTGCCAGGCAGTGAAAATTCCAGTAATTGTTGACGGTGATACTGGCTATGGTGGGGTGTTGAATGTCCAGCGGATGGTTAAGGAATTAATTCGCTATGGTGCCCGGGGAATCCTTCTGGAGGACCAGACCTGGCCCAAGCGGTGCGGACATCTGGCAGGGAAAAGCGTGGTGCCAGCAGAGGAGCATATTGCCAAGATTCGCTCTGCCAAAGAAGCCAAGGGAGAAGCTCCCTTTATCATCATTGCCCGCACTGATGCTCTGGAGCCATTGGGAATTGATGAGGCGATTCAGAGGGCAAAGCTTTATAAAGAAGCCGGGGCAGATTTAATTTTTGTTGAGGCGCCCAGAAGCAAAGAGGAGCTGGAGCGAATTGCGAGCGAGGTTTCTGCTCCGCTGGTGGTGAATGTGATTGAAGGAGGAAGAACCCCGGTTTTGCCTCTGGAGGAATATCATCGCTTGGGCTTTATCAGTGTGGGGTATGTTCTTACTGGACTATTTGCGGTGGCAAAAACTTTGATGGAGGTATGGGGAGAGCTTCTAGAAAAAGGCACAAGTGAAGAGATTACTCATCGTCTGATGGATTTTTCTGAATTTGTCGCCCTGCTCGGTCTGGAGGAAAAACTGGAGCAGGATAAAAAATTCCATTCTTCCTGAGCATATTTTGGAGATGTCATCCAGCCCGGCACTAACTTTTATCATTATAACTATTGAGCGGACTTTTGCCCGGATAAATCCCCAGCCCGGGTTTCTTTTAGTTGAAAATATGCTTTTAAGAAATCATCCCAGAAACCCTGCCGGGAAAAGGCAAGCTGAAAATAAGAATCTTTGGGCTCAAACTGGTTCTGGCTCTCCCGGATAAATTCCTCCCGGTCTAGGGGAAACATAATTAAAATTCCATGATAGTGTCGGGCGCTTTTAGGCTTTTTCTCTGCCGGGATTGACCATTCTATTTTCTGCTTGAGGTTCTGGCAGAGGATTTTTAACATCTGCTCAGAGCTGGATTTTTCCAGCCGGTCCGCAAAGTCCCAGAGGTCTATATACCAGGGGTAAAGGGTATATTCCTTGGTTTTTTTTCTTGCCCGCTCAATTTCTGGGCGAAGCTCATCCAGATTTTTGAGCAGGTATTTAGCCAGCTCATCTAAAGCCCGCTTGACCTCAAAAATTCCTTCAGAAGAAAAAGCAAACTGGGTGGGCTTCCAGACATCTCCCATCCTCTTTAATTTAGGCTTGCTTCCGGGACTTTTCGGGTTTAAAGCAAAGCTGTAAGGCAAAAATTGATTGCTCAAAAGTGAAGGGGTGAGCAGAGGAGTTTTTTCCACCAGAAGTTCTGCCAGTTCTTCCGGGGAAATCTCTGGGTTTTTTCCCAGAGCATTCAAGACCCGAAGCGGGCGGGTAAATTCCTCATAAAAATCTATGGTATCTTCATTCCCCACGATATACTGAGCATCCTGAGCATATTGATAAAGGCTCTCCAGCATTGTGATGGAGCAGGCTTCAAACCAGATGATATCAATCCTGACTCCTGCCATTTTTACCCAGTTCATTGCCCGGGCATGTTCTTCAAGAGTGAGAATATCCATTCCCAGAGCTCCCGGGCTGGATTCATCAGTGTTATATCCTTTCCAGCCGTAATGATGACAGAGACCAAGCAGATAATGTCGGGCAGGAAAGTGCCGGGCAGTCCAGATAATAAACTTTGCCATTGTTTTCGGGTCCGCATAGTTAACCTCCCCGCTTTTTGGGATAATTGCGTCCCGGTCATCTATCGCCCGGCGGAGATGAAGGGCAAGAATCTTACTATCTCCCTGTTTGGTACCATCATAGAGAAGGATGATAGGGATTTGCGATTTACTGAGGCTTCCCAGCCCGGCAAGGAGATTATCTGTCAATCCCCACAGGTCAGTAGGAAAGGAGCCAAATTGAATGTTATCTATGCTCATATAAAGGATAATCGTCCAGGGAGAGATGGTTTGAGTTGGCTCCTCCAACGGCGGGCGGAAGCGACAGCTAAAAAATAAAATAACCAAAACCGCGATGAGAAAAATTTTTCTCATTGGTTTGGTTATAAAAGAAATCTCCACTTATGGCAAATAAGAAATATTCGCTATTTCCTCATCAACCCAAAGACAGAGCCCTTCCCTTTTTAGGGCTAACCTGAAGGAAATTTTTGCCCAGCTCAATTTGAAATATTTATCCCTGGTTCGGGCTTTCTGATTCTGCCTTGCGAATCAGCTCCTCAATTTTTTCCCGGTCAAACCGCCATCGGTTGCCGATTTTAATTCCGGGAATCCTCCCCTGCTGGGCATACTTATAAACCGTGATTTTGTTTAATTTTAAATACCGGGCTACTTCTTCCGCTGTCATTATTTTTCCCATCTTTAACTCCTCCTGCTTTAATTAAAAGCAAGTGCTATGCCAACTTGAGGAATTGTATTTTTGCCAAAACCATCTAATTTTTTCTCATTTTTATTTATGCGGAAGGAATTAAGGAAAATTTAGCTGAATTTTATTCAAATTTTTGACGCTTAAAAACAAAAAAGAGTAGAGCAAAAATTCCAGCTAGGGCAAAATATATGCCAATCTCAAAAGAGAGAGGTTGATAAACTAATTTAACCCGATGAGCCCCGGCAGGAAGGTGAATACCAGAGAATAAATAATAAATCCGCTCCAGCCTTTTTTCCTGTCCATCTACATAAGCCCGCCAGCCCGGATAGTTCAACTCCCCAAATACCAGCCAGTAGGGACGGGAGGTTCGGAGGGTAATCTGATATTTCTGGCTGTTTGCGGTGATGAGCTGAAAGTTCTTTCCAGTAAAGTCTAATTCTCCTTCCTGCTCCAGCCGGGCTCGGACCGAGGTATCTCTCAAGCCTTCAAGCCATCTGCTCATTTGCGGAAGAGGATTATCACCAGCAAAGATTTGCTCGGAGCTGGCAAGAAATATTTTGGGAAAAGCCCGGGGATTTTCATAGAACCAGAATCGTTCCCCTGCCAGTAATTTAAAATTTCTGCCTTCAGGCTCAGAAGCTTTATCTTCCAGACGCAAATCTCTCCATCCTGCCCAGTCATATTCCGGGTGATTGTGAGGAAGGGTAAGAAGGTCTAATGGTTCCGTAAAAGGTTTTAATTTTATAGCCATAGGTTTTAAATTTCGCTCGCCGGGGTGTTTTCTGGGAAATAAAAATCGGCAATAAAGTAAAGTGGAATGATTGATAATCATAAACCATACTCCATCTTTTTCTTTTTCCCAGGCTCCGGGCTGGATTTGGGGAGAAAAACTTAACTGGAATTCTTTTGCTTTGAGATTGCTCTCCCTGCTTTTCTCCGGAATCGGGCTCAAAGCATTGAGATTAAAACTGATCCGGGATGGAGGATGCTGAAAAAGGGTCTTAACCCCGGCTCTATCTCTGGGGAAATAAGCCAGACCAACATATTCCGGAGCGGGCGCCCTTATTTTCCCCTGCTCCAGGATTTGCTCAATTGTTCGGTTATAAGGAAGCGGGCTTCGGGTGATGATATATTTCACTCCCAGCAGGTCGAGAAGAGGATGAAAGATTTTTTCCGGCATCACCTCCAGATAGCCGACCTTATGATACCAGTATCTAAATCCCTCCTCCCGATTATGCCCGTTGATAAAATTCACCAGATTGACCAAACGGTAATGATTAATCCCATCCATTACCCGTAAATCAGGCACCTGCAGAAGCTGGTTAAGGTTGGGGGGAAAGATTTCTCTGGTGAAGTAGAAGCGAAAGAGTCGGGAATCTTTTTTCAGCTTTTGAAAAACCGGATGAGAGCGGAGCTGAGAAAGATGATAGTCAATATAAACCGGCTCCTGCCAGCTGGTGCGGAGCTGGGCAGAGACCAGCACCAAACCCGCTCCCAGTATCATTCCCAGAACGAGAAGGTTTTTTCTTCCCCAGGCAAATAAAACCCAGAAAAGAAATATCCCCACCAAGCCCAGCTCCAGAGCAAGAGAAAAATTCTTTGCCCGCTCAAATCCCTGAAAAGGAAAAAAAATCAAGAAAACCGCTCCAGAAATGACCAATGCCAGCAAATAATTTTTTCTGGAGATTTCCCCGGTAAAAATCCTCTCCAGAACTTTTGCCCCAATGATGCTTAAAGAGAGAATTATCGCGGGGAAAGGATGCTTGAAGTTTCCAGAGAGGCTGAAGGGAAAAACCAAGCCCAGAAATTGAAAGCCCAAAAGACCAAAGCTCAATCCCAGGAAAACCAGGCACCAGACCAGCCAGAGCTGATAAATTCTTCTTTGCTTTTTTATTTCTAGAAAAGCCAGTATCAGAAGGGGAAGAAAAATTATGCCCAGAGAAGGTGCCAGCCAGGGAAGAGTGGATTCCTGATAGCCGGGAAATCTGCCCCCAAATCCAGATGAAATCTCTGGAGGATGAAAAAAAGCAGAGCCGGGCTGGCTTGCCCCAAAAAACCAGGGAGAAAACAGAGCTAAAAATTCCCGAACCGAATAGTGATAAAGCCCGGTTCCGGGAAGATGAAAATGCCAGCCCCGAAACCAGAATTCCAGAAAGGGAAGAAAAAGAGCAAGGGAGAGAATCCCGGCAAAAATATTGGCGAGCAAAAATCTTCCTCCTGCCTGGAGCCGGGCAGGTTTTTTATCAGCGAAAATCAAGCCCAGATAAGTTATTCCCAGAAAAAGCCAGTTGTAAAAAATCGCTTCTGGATGACCGGAATTGAACAGGGCAAAAAGCCCGAGGCTGAAAAGAAAAACCCATTTTCTTTGCGCACTTTCCCGGAGCTTGATTGCGAGCAGAACCAGAAGGGGAAGGAGAAAATCCGCGTTCAGATAATTTTCATTTAAAAAGAACTGGAAATATCCGGAAAAGGTAAAGGCAAAAACCACCACTGCACTGGCAGGTATTTTTAGATGGAGTTTTCGGGCAAGAAGATAAGCGAAAAATCCTGCCAGCCAGAAGCGAAATAAAAGATAAAGCTCATAGCTCAGATGAGCGGGAAAAAGATAAAGAAAGATTTTTAAGGGGTAAAAAACCCCGGAAAGCATATTTGCCAGAAGCGGGGTGCCCAGGGCATTGTTTGGATTCCAGAGGGGGAAAAGTCCCTGGGCAAATTCCTGGCGAATTAGATGGTCAAAAGAGAACTGCCCGAGAAGATAATACTGCTCCTGCACAATCCCCAGATACAGGCTCTGGTGAGCCATAAGCCAGGGAGCATAAATGATAAAGATTCCCAGAAGCGGAAGGGCTCCAGCCAGGAGCAGGTCTGCTTTGGTGATTTTTTCTTTCATCAATAATTAACTGAATCCTGAAAAGATAATCTGATTATATCAATAATGCTTTTTAAGGTGCGAAAGTTTTTCGGAGCCAGCTCCGGAGAAAAATCTTTAAGCTGGTCAATAATCCGGGGGATTTTCAGCCGGTGCCTGCGGGCATCAATAATCAAAACCCGGTCTTTTCTTCTTTTTAAAAGATACCCTGCCAGATACCCCAGCCCCAGCGGAGGAGGGCAGGCAACAATTTGAGAATTGGGTCTGATAAGGGCAATTCTCATATTTTTATTATCCTTGCTCTTGGCTTTCCGTCAAAGTTTTAGTAAATTTTTCCCGGCAATTGTTTCTCCAGAGAGCAGGCATTTAAAATTGAATAACTAAGGGCTATACTTAAATTGATGAGATTAAAGCAGAGCCTGGGCTTGATTTTATGCGGGTGGGCAGTTTTTAGCTGGGGCTGGTATGTTTATCATCCGGGTGAGGATTTGACCCGCCCGGAGGTTTTCTGGCCGGATATAAACGGAGTTCGTCCCACTCCAGACTCACCAATGAAGTGGGTAGAAATTAAGCTTGATTATGAACTAGCCCGGGTAAAATCCACAAAGAACCTATTTTTAAATTCCCTCCTTGCCTGGGAGTCAGCCCCGGGAAGTGAGGTGAGAATCATCTATACCGGACCTGTAGCTCTTGAAGGGGGTTGGAACGAACATACCGGAGATGGAATCAACGCGGTGGAGCTGGTGAGGTCTGGCTGGGGGTTTGGCTCTTTTTTAGTGGCTCTGACCGTGCTGGAATATAATACTCAAACTTCCCGGCTTTATGAGGCAGATATTTATCTCAATGGAGAGGATTATCAATTTGGCAATTTGGACTTTGGGCTGGGTAATGCGGATTTAGGTAATATCCTCACCCATGAGCTCGGGCATTTTCTCGGGCTCGGGCATTCTCAGGTCTGGCTGGCAACTATGAGCAATTCTACCCGACCGAGCGAGACCCGAAGGCGAACCCTCCATCCGGACGATAGACAGGCTCTGAGCTGGTTATATCCTTCAAATTCTGCTCCACCTCCCCCAAGTCTCTGGAAGCTAAGGAAGGAAGCCTGCCAGGGGCAGTGGGATTATGATTATTTTCCAGAGGTTCTGGATGAAAGCACGGCTCAGGCAGGGTTCTGCCTTTACGGTGCTGGCTTTTTAGATGAGGGCTATCAACTTTTTTTGCTCTCTGCCCGGACTGGTGAAAAGAAGAATCCTTTTTCTAATTTAAGTTATCTAAGCGAGAATTTATTTTCCCTGCAGATTGACTTATCTCAGCTGGTTCCGGATAGTTATGGGCTTATCCTTCAAGATGGAAGGGGCAGGAAATCTTATATTACTCAAGCACTGATTATCAAACA
>CAZKMM010000081.1:0-11902 GCA_964553915.1 uncultured bacterium | reverse complement strand
TAAAGCCGTGTCCGAACCAGCTCCGGGCTGATTACCTCATCAATATATCCCAGCTCCGCGGATTGATAAGGACGAGCAAATTTTTCCCGGTATTCCAAAAGTAATTCCTGCCGTTTTTTTTCTGGCTCTGGAGCCTGTTGAATTTCTTTGCGAAATACCACATCTATCGCAGCTTCTGGTCCCATTACCGCGATCTCAGCACTGGGAAGAGCAAAATTTAAATCTGCCCGAAGATGTTTGGAGCCCATCACAATATAAGCCCCGCCATAAGCCTTGCGCAAAATCACGGTAATCTTGGGCACAGTTGCCTCCGCATAAGCAAAAATCAATTTAGCCCCGTGATGAATAATCCCCTCTGCTTCTTCAGCGCTTCCGGGCATAAACCCCGGCACATCCACCAATGTGATAATCGGAATGTTAAAAGCATCACAGAATCTCACGAACCTGGCTCCTTTTCGGGCAGAGCGGGAATCTATCACTCCAGCTTGATGAGCTGGCTGATTTGCCACCACTCCCACCACATAGCCCCCTAACCGAGCAAAGCCAATCACCATACTGGGAGCAAAATCCGGCTTAAGCTCAAAAAAGCTCTCACGGTCAAAAATCACTTCAATAATCTTTTTTACATCATAGGGAGAATTAGGCTCAGTGGGAATTAACTGAAAAAGCTCGGGCACCGCTCTGGTTGGGTCATCACCAGTATCCAGAACCGGGGGGTCTTCCTGATTATTCTGGGGGAGGTAGCTGAGCAGTTTGCGAATCAGTTCCAGACAATGCTTATCATCCTCAGCCACCAGGTCGCACACACCGCTGAGCCGGGAATGAATCTCTGCTCCGCCGAGCTCTTGATGGGTGATTTCTTCCCCGGTGGATTTTTTTACCACCTCAGGTCCAGTAATATACATATAAGAGGTAGGCTTGACCATTAAAATAAAATCCATCAGTCCCGGAGAATAAACCGCTCCTCCGGCGCAGGGTCCCATAATCGCACAAATCTGGGGAATCACTCCGCTCGCCAGAGTGTTTCTGAGAAAAATCTCGCCATAACCAGCCAAACTGGCAACTCCTTCCTGAATTCTGGCTCCGCCCGAATCATTCAAGGCAATGAAAGGAGCCCCGGTTTTTAAAGCCAAATCTAAAAGCTTGCAAATCTTTTTTGCCTGAGAAAAGCTGAGACTTCCTCCCAAAACCGTAAAATCCTGAGCATAAACATAAATCGGACGGGAATGCACCCGACCCATCCCGCATACCGCACCATCTCCGGGAAATCTCTTTTCCTCCATTCCAAAATCCCGACAATGGTGAACCACCAGCTTGTCCAGCTCTAAAAAACTTCCCGGGTCAAGCAGGAGTTCGATCCGCTCCCTGGCAGTTAATTTCCCCTGCTCGTGCTGTTTTTTAATCCGCTCCTCTCCCCCGCCCTGCTCCGCTTCTTTAAGCTTTTTTTCAAGCTCCTGCCTTAATTTCTCCCAGTCCATTTTCACCCCTGCTTGATTTTAACTGTTGATTGATAAAATCCTTTAATCTTGCTTCTACTTTTTTCCTGTCCGGAGGGAGGTTCTGCAAGTCTGCTCGCTGATTTATATGCCCAAGAGTGGTTTCCAGAAATATCTTAAAAAATTTGCTTTCCATCTTAAATTCTTCCAGCTTCTCTTTTTGCTCCAGGTCTGAGGGTTTGAGGGAAAAGAGCTTTTTAAAATATCTTCGGAACTCTACCAGGTCTCCATAGCGAATCAATGGGACCGTATTCTCTTCCATATATCTAACATATTTCTGCTGGAGAAAAAGATAGGTTTTAAAAGTCTGGGGAGAAGCTCCCGCCTCGGTGGTCTCGGTAATTTCCTCAAATTTATTCATCAGGGAATGGAGAACCGCCAAATCTTCCCGGAGCTGGAGAGATTGTTTTTTTCTGGAAATAAAATCCGGAAAAATCTCCTCCCCTTTTACTCTTGGCATTAAAGTCTGGGTTAGCTGAACAATGCTCTGTTGAAGGAAATTAACCAGGATTCCTTTGCTGTTTTCAATGCCGGTTTTCAGACGGTCAAGATTTGTCTCCTTGCTTACTCCTGCCAGCTCAGAATCACGAATCTTTTTTAGCTCCATTCCCAGCTGGAATCCGAGCATATCAGCCAGCTGGATAAATTCTTCCACCAGCTTCTCCTGAGAAGGGCTTAATTCTTTTTTAAAATCTTTTTCTAAATAGCGGATTAAATGCCGAGCTTCAGAATTTATTAAAGCAAAAATGATTAAAGAGGGTTTTAAAAGCTCCGGCTCCTCGGTTTGAAGCTCTATAAAATCCAAATAATGAAGAAGTCGATAAAAAGATAAAATCACCAGAGAAATCCGACGCCGAAGCTCGGAACTTAAAAGCCCCCGAACCGCTCTGCTTACCAGCGGATTCGGCACCCGGTCATATTCCGGTCGGAACCAGATCCCCTTAATCGGATTAAAAAATTTATTCCGGACAATTGCCCGGGTGGTAAGGGCACCGAAATGAAAAAATAGCGGATAGCCAATCTCTTTGAGTTTAAGCAGTTCCTGAGCCAGATGCTTCAGGCTCAAAAAGGAGGCATAAAGGAGCATCAGGCTTTCCTCCGGGCTCTTCTGGGCAAGGCTTTGCTCCAGCATCTGGCTCCTTGCCAGGTCTCCCAAAAGCTCGCTTTCTACATAATAGCGAAATTGATAATAACTTTTCTCATTTGCTTCCAAAAAGCGACGGCTTAACTCTATCACCCGGGAAAAACCCTGCTGGGCAATTGCCAGCTCATCAATGAAATTTATCCGGATGGGATTTTCTTCCGAGTTTAATGGCAGATTCTCCAGATTAAAAAACCGGTCTAAACCTTTAAGCCAGACCTCCAGTTCAAATAATTTATCTTTTTTATCTTTCAGCTTTACCTGTTCCAGCCATTTCTCCCGGAGCTTGAAAAGTTTTCGCTCATAATTAGTTTTTTTCAAAATCGCTTCCATTTAATTTTATCTTATGCGTTTATTGTTTTTGGTTCAACCTGCCCTGTATTTAATTTCTGGCTTTTATCTGGAAGATAAATTCTTTTAATCTCTCCCAGACTAAATCTGGAGAAAGCTGGCTCATACAGGGATGGTCCGGCTTGGGGCAGATATGATGAGAACAGGGTCGGCAATCCAGATTAAGAAAAATTGTCTGATGAAGGTAAGAAGGTGGAGTCCATTGCTCCCCGCTGGGACCCAGAATGGTAAAGCTGGGAGTATTCTGGCTCACCGCAATATGCTTGGCTCCTGCATCTCCTCCCAGAAATAAATTCGCCCGGGAAATTAAAGCTCCCAGTTCAAAAAGGCTCAGGCTGGGAGCAAGATAGTGAGCAGATTTTCTATCTCTTAAAAGCTTCTCTGCCCGGCTCCGATTCTCATCCAGGCAGGTAATAATTACCTTTGCCTGAAACTCCTCTTTCAGCCGGTCTGCTATTTCCAGAAAATTCTCCGGAGCCCACTGCCGGGCAGGTCGCTTGTGAAAAAGGTCTATAACCACAATAAAATCTTCTCCGCTTGTCTCAAATCGCTCCAAAATTTTCTCCACCCTTACTTTTGCCCGGGCAGGAAAATTGAAAACCAAATCCAGGCTCTGGCTTTTCCAGTCAATTCCCAAAGGAGCTAAAAGTGAAAGCTTTTCCTGGGCAACATAGCTTCCCTCTGGGACCACCGCCCGTTTGTAAAATCTTGCCCGCCTTTTATTGGCATAGGAAATGGTGAGATTTGCTCCGGAGCACACTGAAAGCAAAGTGGTTCTGGGATTTGCCAGATAGTCAATCACCAAATCAGGAGCAAAGCTTCTTACTTGCCTCAGAGTTTTTATTGCCTCAAATTTTTCTCCCGGCTCTCTTGCCAGAATCAAGTCCAGGTCCGGGTTAAACCTCAAAAGAGGCTCAAAAGCTGAATCCACTAAAAAGGCAATGATGCTGGAAGGAAATCTGCTCCTTAATGCCCGTAGCGAAGGAGTGGTTAAAAGCACATCTCCCAGCTGGCGGAGTTGAATTACCAGGATTCTTTTGGGAAATTCTTTTTCAAACTGCTTCATTGTTTTTAATTTTATCAGCCAGAGATTTCTTTACCAATCCTGAAGGTATTTTTTAAAAAAGCAAAAAGCTAGATATTTCATTTTTGAAATGTTAAAATTTATCCAATGATTAGTGCGGTGATTACTGCTGGGGGAAGAGGGGAGCGATTTGGCTCTCCCCTTCCCAAGCAGTTTATTGAGGTGCGGGGCAAGCCAATACTCCTCTGGGCAGTGGAGCGAATCTGGGCTTGCCCGAAAATCAGCGAACTGGTGGTGGTGGTGCCAGAAGAGTTTATGGAAAAAGCCAGAGAAATCCTTTCTCAAAAAGAATTGAAGCTGGTTGCTGGAGGTAATCATCGTCAGGATTCAGTTTTTTCTGGTTTAAAAGCAACCTCTCCTCAGGCAAAGCTGATTTTAATCCACGATGGGGTGCGTCCTTTTCCCAGCCGGGAATTGATTGAGCGGGTGATTGAGGGTGTGGAGAAATATGGCTCCGCAGTGCCGGGTATCCCATTAAAAGAGACGGTCAAAGAGGTAGAGAAGAGGAGCGGAAGAATTCTGGCAACCATTGACCGGAAGCAATTATTTTTAATCCAGACCCCTCAGGGATTTGCCCGGGAGATAATCCTCCGGGCTCATCAGCGGGCACAAAACCTCGGCTTTTACACTACAGATGATGCCGGGCTGGTGGAATGGCTCGGAGAAGAGGTCTTTCTGGTGGAAGGAGAAGAAACCAATATCAAAATTACCACCCCTTTTGACCTGAAACTGGCAGAAGAGATTGCTCAGGAGCTGGAAAAATGAACTACCGAATTGGTCTGGGAATAGATTTTCATCGCCTGGTCAAAGGGAGAAAGCTGATTCTTGCCGGGGTGGAATTTGATTATCCGCTCGGTCTGCTCGGGCATTCTGATGCGGATGTAGTGGCTCATTCCTGTGCAGATGCTCTGCTCGGGGCGGTTCAGCTTGGAGACCTCGGAAGGCATTTTCCGGATACGGACCCGAAATATAAAAATGCCAACAGCTTAAAGCTTTTGAACCAGTGCCTGAAAATGATGCGAGAAAAAGGATACCAGCTGGTTAATATAGATTCAGTAGTGATTTTAGAGGAGCCCAAGCTGGCAGATAAGATTCCAGAGATGCAAACTCGCCTGGCAGAGGCGCTGGAGGTTTCTCCAGAGCAGGTCTCAATCAAAGCCACCCGTCCGGAATTGATGGGAGCTTTAGGAAGAAAAGAAGGTATTGCCTGCATCTCGGTCTGTCTGGTAAAAAAGCTGGAAAATGATTGAGAAAAAAAATAATTCCCGCCCGGTGCGGGTGAGGTTTGCACCCAGTCCTACGGGAAAGCTTCATATTGGTAATCTTCGCACCGCTTTGTTCAACTGGCTTTATGCCCGAAAATATGGCGGGAAATTTATCCTCCGAATAGATGATACGGACCTTGCCCGAACCGTTCCCGGCTCAGAGCAGGAAATTTATCAGACCCTTCGCTGGCTGGAGCTGGACTGGGATGAGGGACCGGTTGGGTATCAGGAAGAAAAAGAGGTGGGCGATTATGCTCCTTATCGGCAGTCAGCCCGGCTCAAGATTTACCGCTCTTATCTGGATCGGCTGGTAGAAGAAGGAAAAGCCTATCCCTGCTTCTGCACTGAGGAGGAGCTGGAAAGGGAGCGGGAGCTTGCCCGGAAGTTAAAGCGAGCTTATCGGTATTCTGGCAAATGCCGAAATTTAAAAGAGGAGGAAAGAAAAGCCCGGATAGAGAGAGGGGAAAAATACAGCCTTCGGCTCCGCACCGAGCCGATGCTGTTAAAATTTAAAGATTTAATTCGTGGGGAACTACAAACTCATTCCAAGGAGATCGGGGATTTTATTATCTGCCGGGCAGATGGGATTCCCACTTATAATTTTACCTGTGTGGTGGATGATTATTTGATGGAAATCAGCCTGGTGATGCGGGCAGAGGACCATCTTCATAACACTTTTGCCCAGCTTCTGGTATATCAGGCACTGGGATTTGAGCCTCCGTCATTTGCCCATGTTCCTTTAATTTTAAATAAGGACAGAAAGCCCCTGAGCAAAAGAGAGCAGGCAAGCTCGGTTAGGTTTTATCAGGAAAAGGGCTATCTTCCTCAGGCTTTATTAAATTACCTGGCTCTTTTGGGATTTTCTCATCCGGAGGGAAAGGAGATTTTATCCCGGGAAGAATTGATTGAAAGCTTCTTGCTGGAGCGGGTCTCTAAAAGCCCGGCGGTTTTTGACCCATCACGGCTGGAGTGGTTCAATCGGAAATATCTTTTACGCTTAAGCGGAGCAGAGCTTTTGAGCTATGCTCAAAAATATCTGGAGCAGGAGGGGATAGACTTAAAAGAAATTGAACCCAGCCGGCTGGAAGAAATGTTAGTTTCGGTTCGGGACAATGTTCGGGTTTTGTCCGAGCTGGGGAGCTGGCTCAAGATTTATCTGGAAATGCCTGAGCCGGAGCAGGTAAAATCTCTTCTTAGCGGGATAAACAATGCAAAGGTGGTTTTATCCGTTCTGATTGAGTATCTTAAAAATGCCGGGGAAGGAATAGATGAAGCCAGCTTAAAAAAGCTCTTTCCCCGGATGACTAAAAAGGAGATATATCTACCGATTCGTTTTGCTCTGACCGGAAGAAAAGAGGGTCCGGCAATGAGGGACCTTTTAAGAATTTTAGGTAAAGAAGAAATAAGGCAGAGGCTGGAAAATGCCTTTAAAGTTTTAAAAAGTGAGGCTGGAGGATAGAAATGGCGATTCGGGTCTATAACACGCTGACCCAGAAAAAGGAGGAATTTAAAGAGATTCATCCGGGAGAGGTTCGGATGTATGTCTGCGGTCCCACGGTTTACGACCACAGCCATATCGGGCATGGCAGAGCCGCGGTGGTATTTGACATTATATATCGCTATCTCCAGTATCGGGGGTATAAGGTTATTTATGTGCGAAATTATACTGATGTGGATGATAAAATTATCAATAAAGCCAATCAGGAAGGAGTTAGTGCCCAGGAAATTGCAGAAAGATACATTGAGAGCTATGACCGGGATATGGAGGCTCTTCGGGTTGCTCCTCCCACTCATACTCCCAGGGTGAGCGAGCATATTCCAGACATTATTCAGACCATTCAAACCCTGATTGATAAAGGCTATGCTTATGTCTCAGAAGGCAATGTCTGGTTTTCAGTGAGGAAATTTCCCGAATATGGCAAGCTGAGCAAAAGAAGCCCGGATGAAATGCTTGCTGGTGCCCGGGTGGAGCCAGGGGAAGGCAAAAAAGACCCGCTGGATTTTGCTTTATGGAAAAAAGCCAAGCCGGGCGAGCCTAAATGGCAAAGTCCCTGGGGAGAAGGAAGACCGGGCTGGCATATAGAATGCTCGGTGATGAGTGCCAAATATCTGGGCACTCCCTTTGATATTCACGGCGGAGGCAAAGACCTGATTTTCCCGCATCATGAGAACGAGATCGCCCAGAGCGAATCCGCTTATGGCACCAAAATGGTTAACTACTGGCTTCATAATGGTTTTGTTCAAATCCACAGGGAAAAGATGAGTAAATCTCTGGGCAATATTCTTTTGATTCGCGGGCTTTTAAGTCGGTATCATCCGGAGGTTTTGCGATATTTTTATTGCACCGCGCATTGGCGGAGTCCGATAGATTTTTCCGAGGAGAATCTTCTTCAGGCAGAGGACAACTTATCCCGGTTTTATCAGGCGTTTTCTCGGATAGAAAAATTAGCAAGAGCCTCGGATGATAATCAGATTTTAAAAGAAGCAGAACTCTGGGAAAGGCTCAATCAACTGGAGCAGGATTTTATTCAGGCAATGGATGATGATTTTAATACCGCCCGGGTTCTGGGAATTTTCAATGATTTTCTCCGCCTGATTAACCAGCACTTGGAGAAGGGGAAATTTTTGAAAAAACCGGGAGCAGTCAAATTATTGGAGCAGTGCTGGAAAAAACTGGCAGAGCTGGGAGGGATACTGGGAATTTTTCAGGAGGACCCAATTCAATATACAGAAAACGAGAAAAAGCAGGGGCTGGAAATTTTGGGCATTGCTCAAAAGGAGCTGGAGGAGAAAATCCTGCTCCGGGCTCAGGCTCGGGAAGAGAAAGATTTTTCCCGGGCAGATGCGATTCGCTCCGAGCTGGCAGAAAAAGGAATTTTGCTGAAAGATACCCGGGAAGGAACTGAATGGGAGATAGACCGAAAAAAATTAAGAGAAAAAACCAAAGCCCAAGGAGGTGAACAATGAAGCGAGGATTATTCTCAGCTTTTCTGGTTATGGTTTCTTTTCTGGTGATTTTTTCCTGTGCCCAGAAAAAGGAGCCGGAAATAGCTCAAACTTCTCCGCCCCCAGCTCCCAAGCTTACCGGTCCTAAAAAACGGGTGGGAATTTATGCCTTTAAGAACAAATCCAGATACGGCAAGGGAAAGCTCACTCAAGCCGCGGTGGATATTCTCTACTCAGAGCTGGAGAAAAGCGGAATGTTTGAGCTTTACGAGCGAGCAGACCTGGAGGAGCTGGAAAAGGAATACGACCTGATTGAATCCGGCAAGGTTAATCTGGCGACCGCGGCCGAGCCGGGAAAACTGGTCGGTCTGCAGGCGGTAATTATTGGCTCCATCACCCAATTCGGAATCTGGGAAGAGGCAGAGGACCTCGGGCTTTACAAGAAAAAAACCGAAATCGCGGAAGCTACCGTGGACATCCGGGTAGCAAATGTTACCACCGGAAAGATTATCTATGCGGATTCTGGCACCGGTCGGGCGGAGCGGGAGCTGGAGACCTTTATGGGCTTTGGGGAAAAAGCCAGCTTTGATGAGACAATGGCAGATAAAGCTTTAAGGGCTGCCATCAGCAAGTTTATTGATAATCTGATCAAACAGCTGGAACAACTCCCCTGGGAGGGAAGAGTGGCAGAGGTGGATTATTCAGACGGAGAAGAGATTGTTTATATTAACGCAGGGAGAAAAAGCGGAATGCAGATGGGAGCAAGGCTGGTGGTCTATAAAGTAACTGGAAAAATCACTGACCCGGAGACTGGCGAATTTCTCGGCTACAAAACCAGAAAAATCGGAACCTATGAAGTATTTGATTTTAGTGGAGAAGATATTTCCCTGGCACGGCTGATTTCTGGCTCTGGTAGAGCCAAGCGGGGAGATGTGGTGGTATTAGAAAAAGACGCGGGAAAAATTTAAAACCCTAAATCAGGAGGAGAAGAATGAAAAGGCTCATCATCGGTCTGGGGATATTACTGGTCATTCTGGGCTTGGGCTGTGAGATAGAAAAAAGCCTGGAGCTGGTTCCCAGCACGGGAATTCTTTGTCTGGAGGTGGTGCCGGCAAGTGCGGAAGTTTATCTGGATGGCAAATATCTGGGCAAAGCCAATCAATTCACCCGGGCGCAGGGCTGTTTGAAGCTGGAGGTGGGACCCCATCACCTGGTAATTACCAAACCGGGATTTGATACTTATGAGCGGGATATTTATATCGGTGCCGGGGAGCAGGAAGTAAGCGTTCGGCTGGGAAAGGAAAAACCCGCTCCAGCTTCCAAGCATAAGCCGAAAAAGAAATAATCTTCAAAGCAGGTAAAAGACAAATTGCGGTCAAATTCCGCAAAATTGATTTTAGTCTGTCTGGGATTTTTACTTTTTTTCTCCAGTTGTGCGGAGAAGTCTATAGATATAGTTCATCCGGAGTTCAGTAGGTATCGTCCCCGAATGGTGGCGGTTCTTCCAATGGATAATATGAGCCCGGATTTAGATGCCACGCCTTTGATTCGCCCGATAGTTCACCAGCGTTTGATTTATAAGGGGTATCAATGTCTGGATTTAAAGAAAATAGACCGGATATTAAAAGAAAACGGGGTGATGATTTCTCATGATGTTTATATGTTCACCTCCGAGGAGCTGGGAGAACTATTAGGAGTTGATGCCCTGGTCTATGGAACCGTAACAGAATTTACCAAGCATTATGCTCTGGTTTATTCTGACATCATTGTTGGGCTTCGGCTGGAGATGGTTGACGCTCAAACCGGAGAAGTGCTCTGGAAAAGCGAGCATACCGCTTCAGAAAATACCCTGGTAGAAAGCCTGTGGCTGGCAAGCCAGTTTGATAATCAACAGGATGCTCTGGCAGCGGTTTTAGCCTATAATGCTGCGTTTACTATGCTCAGCCAGTATCGTCCCTATGCGGAAGAAGCGGTAAAGAAATCTCTTGTCAGCCTTCCTCCCGGACCTTATGGAGCTCGCCCCTATCCCTGGGACCAGCTCCAGGAAACCTGGGAAGATGATATTGTTGAGCTCTGGCTTGCCACCGGCTCAATTATTGCCACCTATTCCCCCAAGCAGAAAAAGAAAAAATAATCTGAGCTTAGAGCGGGAAAAACTCTGGCAGGTCTTTTTTAGGGCTCATCTTCCAGTTGGGTTTCCTTTTTTCCAGAAAGGATTTTATTCCCTCTATGCAGTCCGGAGTGGTGGTGGTCCAGAAAAAGTAAGTATGATTGATTCGCTCAAGGTTCACCGGGTCATTTTCTAAAAGGAACTGCCAGACCATTCTTTTAGTTAATGCCACCGCCACCGGGGCACAGTTTTCATAAATCTCTTTGGCAAATTCCCGTGCTCGCTCCATTACCTCAGAATCCGGATATACCTGATGAACCAGACCTATCTTTAAAGCTTCTTCTGCCCGAACAATTCTACCGGTTAAAAGTAGGTCCAGTGCCTTTCCCAAGCCGATAATCCGGGGAAGAAGAAAAGGACTTAAGGACTCTGGCACCACGCCTCTTTTGGGAAAGACAAAACCAATTTTCGCACTCTCGCCAGCAAAGCGGAAATCCATAGAAAGCGGAAAAGCCGCGCCAAATCCTACCGCGGGTCCTTTCATCACTGCAATTACCGGTTTTTTCAAAGCCCAGAGCAGATGGATTAAACCTGCTCCCCAGCTCCCTGCTTTGCCCACCGGGCTCTCTGGAACAATCGCTCTTTTCTCAACCTCCTGATTTAACCGCTCAATCCAGCGACGCTCCATCTCTGGCATCTGGGTAAAATCCTGAAAAATCTTTGCCCCCTCGGTTAAATCTGCTCCGGCACAAAAAGCCCTGCCGGCTCCAGTAACAATCACTACCCGAACCTCATCCTCATCATCTGCCCGAAGCAGAGCATCACTAAGCTCCAGCGCCATTCTCGGAGTAAAAGCATTGAGCCTCTCCGGTCGGTTCATTGTAATGGTAGCAATCTGCTCCGAAACCTGATACTCAACCTCCTGATACTCCATTTCCCTCCTCCTGAAAAATTTTAATTTATCAAATCATTGCCTGAGAAAATTGTCAATTCCCCAGGGATAAAATCGCTCAACCAGTATTTTTATTAACACCGCTTCCCCAAAGTTTTAAAGCAAAAAGGAAAAGCAAAATAAAAAAACCGGGCAGGAAAAAAGTTCCTTTCCATTCACTGGAAGAAGCCAGCTGGCATCCGCATCCTTCAGAATCCCCGGAGCTTACCGAAACCAAAGCCTGAGTAATCACACTGAAATTCACCCCATCATCCACCATCAAACCAAGCAGATAATCCCCTTCTTCCGGGGGCTGGAGGGAAATTTTTGCCTGGGAGGAATCCGGAATCTCCAGGGGATGGTCTGAATCTATTACCAGCCAGTTAAAATTCAGGGGTGAGCCTTCCGGGTCATAAGAGCCACTGCCATCTAACTCCACCTCTTCTCCCAGCTCAATCTCTATTTTTTCCGGCTGGATGGTTGCTATGGGCAAAGAATTACCAGACTGTTTGATAATCAGTGCTTGAGTAATGTAAGATTTCCTGCCTCTTCCATCTTGAAGGATAAGCCCATAACTA
>CAZKMM010000080.1:0-12189 GCA_964553915.1 uncultured bacterium | reverse complement strand
AATGAAGTGGTGGATATAGAATGGTATCCTTACACCTTTGGCTCCAACTATGCTCCGGGCTGGAGAGCCAGCCGGATTGAAGAGCTGATTAAAAAAATGGCTCCGCTGGATGTGGAGAAGATGAAAAAAATCCAGAACGATATTTATTCTAAAGAAGCAGAAGCTCTGGCTCCTTTGATTGTCAGGGCAGTGGAGAAAAAAGCCCCGGACCAGCCGAGATTAAAAGAAGCAGTCCAGTATCTGAAAAGCTGGGATTATCTTACTGATACCGAAAGCATTGCCACCACTATTTATTATGCGACAATGCTCAAGCTTTATGACAATGTTTTGGCTGATGAGCTTGACCCGGAGTTTTACCAAGCCTGGCTGGCTCACCGCAGGATTAACATTGCGGTTCAATACTGGCTTTTAACCGGCAACCAGGAATTCTTTGATGATAAACGAACCAAAGATAAAGTGGAAGATATTGATGATATGCTGGTGAAATCTTTAAGTCAGGCAATCAGCTGGCTGGAGAAAAACCTGGGCAAAGATATGAGCCAGTGGCAGTGGGGAAAGCTCCATACCATTAAATGGTCGCATCCTCTTGGTATGGGTCCTTTTAAGGATTTATCTGTGGGACCTTATCCGCATCTTGGTTCTGAATCTGTGGTAAGAAATGCTCCCTTTACTGGTTCAGGCAAAAATCCCTTTAAATCTCGGGGCGGTCCTGTGCTTAGGCATATTATTGACCTGAACAAGCCAGACCAGGCTCAAATCGTGATTGATGGAAGCCAGTCCGGAAACTGGCTTGACCCTCACTATCAAG
Organism: uncultured bacterium; assembly: GCA_964553915.1. Lineage (GTDB taxonomy): Bacteria > RBG-13-61-14 > RBG-13-61-14 > RBG-13-61-14 > DRUE01 > CAZKMM01. Next base: position 11,381 of record CAZKMM010000080.1, on the reverse strand, counting down.
ATATGCACCAGCTCTGGCTTAACAGTGAGTATATCACAGCAACAATGAACCCGGCTCAGGTCAAAAAGCAGGCAAGGAGCCGGCTGATACTGGTGCCAGAATAGAAATTATTTATCACCCGGGGCAATTACTTTAATTCCTTCGGGAAGGTCAATGGTGATTTGAATTCTGCGGGCATCACTGGTTTCCTTTAACGAGCCGACCAGAGCAGTGATGGTGTTTAAAAATAAATCTTTAACAAAGGGCTTGAGCTGGAGCTTTCTGCCATCAAGGTAAATATTTACTTCTCTTTTCCGGCTGAGCCGGTTAATATAATCTTCCAGTAAATCCACCAGAGGCTCAAGCTGGTCTGGAAGAAAATGCTTTGCTTTTAAATCCGTGGTCTCAGAACTTACTACTGCGATCAATCCTTTAAGCTCTCCTGCCCACTGAGGAATTTTTCCAGAAACCGTCACCAGAACCTTGGGCAGAGTTGAGCTTTTAAATCCCTCGGTTAAAATGAGGTCGATTTTCGGGAAAAATAAATCCCTCATCGCCTCCGGGGAAAGAGGCTCTTCAAGTTTGCCATAAAATCCAAGACCCTTCTCTCCAGCAATTGCCACCATCTTTGCCCCTGCCTGATATAGCCGGGCGGTATCAGTCTGAGCATAATCCAGCCGAAATTGATGGGTGGTATGTTTGATTACTCCAACCTTTCTCCCCCGCTCCACCAGAGAATCTATCACCTGCTCCAGAATGGTGGTTTTCCCGCTCCCTTTCTCTCCGACAAAGGCAATAACCGGAATCATTCCTCACCTCATTTCTTTAATTCCATCTCTTCCTCTTCTTCCTCTATACTTTCTTCCCAGGGAAAGATAATTTCCTGACGGGAGAAAATTGCATAATAATCCGGCTCATATTCTCCCCGGCGAACCAGAACCGCGGTTTTGACCTCCTCGGGCTTGAGCTTTTTTATCTCCCGAAGAGCAGACTTGATGGTCTCTCCGCTCTGGCTCCAGTCATCCACCAGAAGGATTTTTTTCCCTGACAGCTCTGCAGTGGGTGGAACCACCAGCTTTGGTTTTTTCCTGACCACTCGCTCGCTCACTTTCCGGGTGAATTTTATCGGGAAAAAATCCAGTTTTAGAATAGAAGCAATCGTGGCTCCGGCAATTACTCCTCCGTGAGCAATTCCCACCACCACTTCTGGATTAAATTCCTGTTTTGCCCGATTAGCCAGAAGCTGACAATACCTTCGGTATTCATCCCAGTCTATTTTTTTCGGTTCCATTTCTATTCTTTTAAAAATCCAGGTGGGGGTTTTTCTTTTTCTGATTTTTCTGGTGCTCCCGCTAGAATGATTTTATCTATCCCTAAAGCAAATTCCTCCCCTTGCTCGGTTTCAAAGACCGCGGTATCATTTTCCAGGGCTTTGAGCCGGGCTTCAAAATATACCTCTTTGGGAAATCCTACCCGAATAACTCCCAGCTTTTCGCCAATTTTCTTTTTAAGATATTCCTGCATCTTTTTATTGTTAGCGAAGATTTTAAGGCAGGTCAAGAGGATTTCAAAAGGCGGTTAAGACTCCTGCTTGGAAATATGGCTTTCGCTGGTCTGGGAGAAATAATGGTGGAAATGTTTCCTGCAGATACAAATCATTTCGTCCAGAGTATAGTTAACAACAATAATCATTTCTTGCTCAACCTCTTTCCCGCAAATAAAACATAAAAGCCGGCGGGGAGAAGAATAATATCTGGGAGTTTTTCTTTGTTCGCTTAATTTCATCTTTATAAAATTCGGATTTCCTCCCAAAGACTTTACGGGATTTTTTAAGCTGGCTTGCCGGGGAAGTTTTGGAAAATTTTATTCAATAAAGCCGGGCTCCTTTTGCAGGATAGTATCTTTCTGCCATTCCGGTTTGGTTTCCGGATAGTCCTGATTATAATGAAGCCCACGACTCTCTTTCCGATAAAGAGCAGATTTAATAATCAGCTCCGCTACCAGAGCAATATTTCTCAGCTCTATCAGGTCGCCGGTAATTAAAAAATCCCAGTAATACTGGTGGATTTCCTCCTGAATTAACTTTAGCCTCCGCTCCGCCCGAGCCAGCCTTTTATCGGTGCGGACAATTCCTACATAGTTCCACATAGTCCGGCGGATTTCATCCCAGTTGTGGCTCACCACCACGGATTCATCTGAGCTGACCGCTTTACCCGTCTTCCAGTGAGGGATGGAAACTTCCGGTTGAACTTTTCCCAGCTCCTTTTCCAGCGCCCGGCTTGCCCGATGAGCAAAAACCAGTGCCTCTAACAAAGAATTACTTGCCAGACGATTGGCTCCGTGCAGACCGGTGCAGGCGTTCTCCCCAATCGCATAAAGCCCAGCAATATTAGTGGCACCATTCTGGTCAGTGAGAATCCCCCCGCACATATAATGAGCCGCGGGCACCACGGGAATTGGCTCTTTAGAGGGATTAAATCCCAGCTCTTTCAATTTTTGGTAAATATTGGGAAACCGTTTTTTAAAATATCTGGGCTTGAGCGGTCGCAGGTCCAAAAGCACATAATCATCTCCGGAACTTTTCATCTCCTGGTCAATTGCCCGGGCAACTATATCCCGAGGAGCCAGCTCTGCCATCGGATGATACCGGGGCATAAACCGCTCTCCATTTATTTTCCTTAAAACCGCTCCTTCTCCCCGCACCGCTTCAGAGATTAAAAAAGATTTTGCCCGGGGATGATACAGGCAGGTGGGATGAAACTGAAAAAACTCCATATTGGCAATTTTAGCCCCAGCTCGCCAGGACATTGCCACTCCATCGCCAGTGGCAACATCAGGATTTGAAGTATAAAGATAAACCTTGCCAGCTCCGCCACTGGCTAAAACCACTGCCCGGGCAGAAATGGTTTTAACCTCTCCGGTTTTTAAATCCAGCACATAAGCTCCCAGCACCCGGTTTTCTCCGTCCAGCCCCAGCTTTTGAGAGGTAATCAAATCCACTGCCTGATGCCATTCCAAGAATTTTATCTGGGAATGCTTCTGGCAGTTTTTGAGTAAAACCGTCTCTATCTCTTTGCCGGTGATGTCCTGAAAATGCAGAATCCGACGCTGGCTGTGCCCTCCTTCCCGAGCCAGGTCAAATTCATTTTCTCGCCTCATAGAAAAATGCACACCTAATTTGATCAGCTCCTGAATTCGCTCGGGTCCGCTTTTTACCACCATCTCCACAATCTCCGGCTTGCAGAGACCTGCTCCTGCTTCCAGAGTATCCCGGATGTGATTTTCAAAAGAATCTTTTTGGGAAACCACACTGGCAACCCCGCCCTGAGCATAGTAGCTGGAAGATTCCCAGAGCTGACGCTTGCTTACCACTAAAATATTTCCCAGCTCCCTGGCTTTAAGGGCAAAAAACAGCCCTGCCACTCCCGAGCCAATTACCAGAATATCTGTCTCAATTATTTCCTGCTTCAATCACTACCCCTGATACTGAGAATTTATCTTCGGACAAAACTCCCCCGGCTCCAGCTGATTTAAACTCTCCCAGAGCCTGGGATATTTAGCCGGCAAATGAAAATAGCGAAGCATCTCCCTGCGAGCCCTTTCTACTTCCCAGCCCTGAAAACAAATCCGATAAAGAGCAACAATATAACCGGTGCGGTCCGCCCCCATCTGGCAGTGAATTAAATAAGGAGCCAAAAACCCTTTTAAATCCTCTGGCTCGCTTTTCAGCTCCCGGGGTTTTTTCTTTAACAGAGAAGCGTCCTTGCCAGAAAGGATTTGGAAAATTGACTTTACCGCCTCCAGCGAAGGAATCCGGGAAGCCCGGAGCCGAAATTCCACCAGGTTTATTCCCAGCTTTTGGGCTTTTTCTTTTATCCGCTCCTCTTCTCTGCCGTTCAGACAAATAATGGTCTTAATCCCGTATTCTTTATGCATTTTCTCCAGGTCTGAGGGAGCAGGCTGGGCACTGCGATATATCCTTGTGTTCTCCACCACCCCGAAGTTTAAAAAAGGGTTTTTGTTTTCTGCCCACAGGACCAGACAATATCCTCCAAAAACCAGCCCCCCCAATGCCACCAGCCAGAAAAAAAGACTTTCTTTTAAAATTTTCTTCATCGCTTCTGTCTGATTATATCACCCAAAACCGAGCATTCCAGTTGAGGAAATTTGCCGGAGAGTTAAAATCTTAAAGCAAAAGAGAAATGAAGAAATTTTGCTTAATTTTATTGCTGTTTTTTCTCTGGACTGGCGGGCTTTTATGCTGTTCTTCTCGTTCGGAAAGACCGAAACCTTCCCCCCGGGTAAATCTGGAATTGGTCCAGGAAAAAGTGGAGCTGAGTTTTCAACCTTCTTTTGGCTCTGGATATTTAAATTGCTCCTTTTTAAATGAGGTATCAGTAATTTTTCCTTCTCTGAAAGATTCCCTTCCCCCGGGAAAGGAACCGGAAGGGAAATTTCTGGTGAACAAGAAAGAAATTGAATTCCACAGGGCAGATTCTTATCAGTGTGCTCAAAAGACCTGCCGGGCGGTTCTAAAAAATGTCTCTTTAAAGCCGGGTTATAATTTTATTTCCGTCCGGATATATTATCCGGAGCTGGGAAAGGTCGAGAAAGGGCAGGGGATAACAACTCCGGAAATTGCTGAGACAACTCTGGCAGAAATCGGAGAGCATCCGGAAGAATTCACCGATAAGCTGGTTTGCCTGAAGGGGCTGGCAAAAGGATGGGTAGAAGTTCATCTAACAGAAGCCCAGAAAAAATTTACCGAGCAGAAAACCCTGGCAAAAAATAACTGGGCAAAATCCCGCTCGGATGGAAGCTTTTATGATTCTACTGCCTGGGCTTATTATCCGGGATTCATTAAAGGAGCAGAATGGCAGGAAATCTGCGCCCGGATTGTCTTGGTTCAAGCTCCGGACAGTTCCAAAAATCTCTGGAGATTAGAGCCCACCTGCTCGCGGAAAATTTCTCCTTTGTCGGGTCAGTAAAAGAAATCTGCCTGGGTATTTCAGGAAAGAGTGTCCGGGAAATTTAAAAATTCAATTTAGCTTTTCTCATCATTTTTTTAATTTTTCCAGATAGTCCCATCTCGGTGGAGAGAAGATGTCATAAGCCAGGGTCTTTTTTCGGGCTTTTGCCCGGTGAGAGGCATTTTTCGGGATTAAAACTCCCTCGCCGGCTTTTAGCAAAAATTTCTCCCCTTCCAGCTCAAACTCCAGCTCTCCTTCCAGAATTAAAGAAATTTGCTCCTGAGGATGAGAATGCTCGGGAACCTCTGAGCCTTCCTCCATTTCTACAATATTCACCATTACCTGCTCTAAAGCCAGAGGAAGAGAGGAAATTCCTTCTGCCATTTTAAGAGGCTTTTTCTGGCTGAGCTGGAATTTAAACTTCATTTTTTATCTGGCTGGGAAAGCAGGTCAATTAGCTTGGTATCCAGCGAGGCGGGTCGGGCCCGGGTTCTTGCCCAGTCCCTGAGTTCTTCCACCTGCTCCTCCATTGTCTCGCTCAAAGGCACGGTCTCGCTTAAAGCTTTTAAAATATCTTCAGTGGAAACTTCCCGGTTCTCGGTGAAAGCCTCATACATTGCGGAGATGATACTCTGCTCTATCTCACTGCCGGAGTATCCTTCGCTTGCCTCTGCCAGCTGGTTCAGGTCAAAGTTTTTCGGGTCTCTGCCTCGCTTTTTCAGATGAATGGCAAAAATCTCCTTGCGCTCATGCACCCTGGGAAGGTCAACAAAGAAAATCTCATCAAACCTTCCCTTGCGCACCAGCTCCGCAGGAAGCTCGCTGATGGAATTGGCAGTGGCAATCACATAAACCGGTTTTTTTCTTTCCTGAAGCCAGACCAGAAAGCTGGCAAATGCCCGGGCAATGGCTCCGCTTGCCTGGGCTCCGCTGACCAGATGAGAGCTGAAGCCTTTTTCTATCTCATCAATCCAGAGCACGCAGGGAGCAATACTCTCTGCCAGCCCGATTGCCCGACGAATTTTTACCTCCGGAGGCTCCTGGTGGCTGGCAAGGGTTAAGCTGGCATCAAACCGAAGCAGAGGAAGACGCCAGAGATTGGAGACCGCTTTGGCACAAAGGCTTTTGCCACAGCCCTGAATCCCCAAAAGCAAAACTCCTCTTGGCTCGGGCAAGCCGTATTTTCTTGCCTCCTCGCTGAAAGCCCGGGAGCGACGCTTGAGCCAGTCCTTTAATAAGTCCAGCCCGCCAACATCCTCCAGACTTTCCTGAACCTGGAAAAATTCTAAAAGCTGTTGCTGGCGAATAATCTGCTTCTTTTGATTGATGATTAAATCCAGCTCCGATTCGGTAAAGTCCGGCTTTTCCAGAAATGCCCGGAGAAAAACCCGCCTGGCTTCTTGCTCGGTCAAGCCCAGCCCGGCTCGGATGATTTTCTCCTTTAAATCCGAGCTAAGCTCTGGCTTTTTCCCCTGAGATTTTTCTATTCCTTTAAGCACTGCTTCCAGAATTTGAGCCAGCTCCGGCTCACCGGGAAGAGGAAGCTCCATAAGGGTGAGGTCTTTTTCCAGCTCCGCAGGAACCAGAAAAATTGGAGCAATGATAAAAATTACCTGACGATTTTGAGCCAGGTGAGCACCAAGCTCACGAAATCCCTCAATTACTTCCTTTTCTGAAAGGAAAAGATGAAAATCAAAAAGCAGAAACCAGCCCGGCTCCGGGCGGTTTTTTATTTCCACCAGAGCGTGATAGCCGGATTCTGGCTCGGGTTTAAATTCCACTCCAAATCCCCGCACCGAAGACCAGCGGAAAACCGGAACCTTAAACCTCTGCGCCAATTTTTTTATCAATCTTTCCGCCCGCTCCTGTTCATAGGTGAGAAGATAAATTAAATGATGTCCGGAGCGGATTAAAAGCTCAAGTTCTTTTTCCAGCCCCATTGTTTTTAATCATATCCCAGCCAGAATTTTCTGACAAGAAGATAAAGAGAACTCTCCCCAAGCTGAGAAAAATTGACACTCCCGCTGATTTCTTTTAATTTAAAGAGAATCAAAAAACAGGCAGGGATGAAAAATGGATTATAAAAAGACCCTGAATTTGCCCGGGACCAAATTTGAAATGAAAGCCCGCCTGGCAGAGCGGGAGCCAGAGCTGGTGCAAGAGCTGGACCAGAAGCAGATTTATCAAAAGATGCTTTCTGCCCGGAAAGGAAAGCCCAAGTTTGTGCTCCACGATGGACCTCCCTATGCCAATGGTCATATTCATCTCGGCACCGGAATGAATAAGATTCTTAAAGATATTGTGGTCAAGTCTAAAGCAATGAGCGGATATTATACCCCTTATGTTCCGGGCTGGGACTGTCATGGTCTTCCCATTGAAAGACAGGTGGAGGTGGAGCTGGGCAAAAAAAAGAGCGAGGTTTTGCCCCTGGAATTTCGCCGGCTCTGTCGGGAGTATGCAAATAAATTTGTTAATATCCAGCGGGATGAATTCAAAAGACTCCTGGTTTTAGGCGACTGGGAAAAGCCTTACATCACAATGGACTATCATTATGAGGCAAAGATTGCCCGGGAATTTGCCCGGTTTGTTCGGGCAGGAAGTGTTTATCTGGGCAAGAAGCCGGTTTACTGGTGCCCAACCTGCAAAACCGCTCTGGCAGAAGCAGAGGTTGAGTATAAGGAAAAGAAATCTCCCAGCATTTATGTCCGATTCCGCTGGAAAAAAGATAAAGGAAAGAAAAGCAAAGCATATGCAAAAATACTGGCATTGGAGGAGCAGGCTCCGGTTTATATCATCATCTGGACCACCACTCCCTGGACCATTCCGGCTAATCTTGCCATCGCAGTGCATCCGGAATTTGATTATACCGCGGTTAAAACTAAAGATGCGGTTTATATTCTGGCAGAGGCACTCTGTCCTCTGGTGATGGATTTACTGGGAATGGAATATGAAAAGCTGGAAAAATTCATTGGCAAGGAACTGGAGGGGCTGGTTTTTGCTCATCCGCTTTATGAACGGGATTCAGTGGTGATTTTGGCGGATTATGTCACCCTGGATGCTGGGACCGGATGCGTGCATACCGCTCCCGGGCACGGGCAGGAGGATTATGAAAGCGGAATTCAATACGGGCTGGAGATATATTCGCCGGTAGATGATGAGGGAAGGTTTACTGATGATGTGAAGTATTTTGCTGGCAAATTTGTTTTTGATGCTAATCCGGAGGTTAATGAGAAGTTAAGGGAGAAAGGAGCATTATTATTTGAAGAAGAAATCACTCACCAGTATCCTCACTGCTGGCGGAGTAAGGACCCGGTGATTTTCAGGAGCACTCCCCAGTGGTTCATCTCTATGGAAAAGAATGAGCTTCGCAAAAAAGCTCTGGAGGCGATTGGCAGGGTGCGCTGGGACCCGGAATGGGGAGAGGAGAGAATCCGGGGGATGATAGAGACCCGCCCGGACTGGTGCATTTCCCGTCAGAGGTTCTGGGGAGTGCCGATTATTGCTTTTCATTGCAAAAACTGCGGAGAGCTGGTGCTGGATGCAGAGCTGGTGGAGAAAGTTGCAGACCAGTTTGAGGAGCGAGGATGCGATGTCTGGTTTGAAAAGGATATTCCCCAGCTTCTAGGCTCTGAGCTTAAATGCCCGAAATGCGGGGAAAGCAATTTTGAAAAAGAAGATGATATTTTAGATGTCTGGTTTGATTCCGGAGTGAGCTATTCCGCGGTTTTAGAAGAGAACCCGGAGCTGGGCACTCCCTGCGACCTTTACCTGGAAGGCTCGGACCAGCACCGGGGGTGGTTTCATTCTACCCTGCTCTGTGCGGTGGGCACCAGGGGGGAGCCTCCTTATAAAATGGTGCTCACTCACGGCTATGTGGTGGATGGTGAGGGAAGAAAGCTCTCAAAAAGCGCAGGGAATTATATTGCCATTGAAGAAGTGGTGGCAAAATATGGAGCGGAGATTATTCGGATGTGGGTAAGTGCGGAGAATTTTAGAAATGATATGCGGGTGGATTATGATATTCTGGACGGAATTGTCAAAACCTACCGCAAGGTTAGGAATACCATCCGCTATCTACTGGGCAATCTTTATGATTTTGAGCCGGAAAAGGACCTTTTGGATTATGACCAGCTCTTTTTAATTGACCGCTGGCTCTTAGCCCGGCTGGAGCAGTTCAAAAGAAGGGTGAAAAAAGCCTATGAGAATTTTCAATTTCATCTGGTATATCATCAATTGAACAATTTTTGTGCGGTGGATTTAAGCGCCCTTTACATTGATATTGTCCGGGACCGGCTTTACTGCGAGGGAAAGACCAGCCGGGCAAGAAGGAGTGCTCAGTCGGTCCTCTGGCTAACTCTTGACAGCCTGCTTCGGCTCTCCGCTCCGATTCTAAGCTTTACCACAGAAGAGGCTTATAAGCTGATGCCGGTTAAGGGCGAACGAAAAGAATCCATCCTGCTTTTGGATTTTCCCCAGGACCAGGACCAGTGGCTGGATTCTGCTCTACTGGAGCGGATGGAAAAGCTTTTTAAGGTCCGGGATGAGGTATTTAAGGTTTTGGACCAGGCACAGAAATCTGAGCTGGTGGGTCATCCTCTGGATGCCCGGGTTTTAATTCAGGCAGATGAAAAACTCCGGGCTTTTTTAGAAAAATTCAATCAGACCGAAGAAGGAGAGGAGAATCTTGCCCGGTTATTTCTTGTTTCTCAGGTGGAATTTGTGAAGGAGCTGGCAGAGGCTTATGAAAGCACTGAATTTGAGGGCTTGCGGATTAAGCTGGAGCGGGCAGAAGGAGAGAAATGTCAGCGGTGCTGGACTTACTCCACAGAGTTGACCTCTTCTGAGGATAAATTTCCCCGGGTATGTCCCCGCTGTCTGCGGGTGCTGGAGAGCGAGCAATGAAGATTAAAGGAAAGGTGCATAAATACGGAGATGACATTGATACGGATGTCATCATCCCTGCCCGGTATCTAACCAGCACAGACCCGAAGGAGCTGGGAAAACATTGCCTGGAAGGAATAGACCCGGAATTTCCCCGGAAGGTTCAGCCGGGAGATATTCTGGTGGTGGGGAAAAATTTCGGCTCTGGCTCCAGCCGGGAGCACGCTCCTTTAGCAATTAAAGGAGCCGGGATAAGTCTGGTGATTGCTAAAAGCTTTGCCCGGATTTTTTACCGAAATGCCTTTAATGTGGGCTTGCCTCTTTTAGAATCCCAAGAAGCAGTGGAGGGAACAGATGCTGGAGATGAGCTGGAGGTGGAGCTGGAGCAGGGAAAGATTGTTAATCTCACTAAAGCTAAGGAATGGAAGGCAGAGCGGATTCCGGAGTTTATGATTGAGCTGATTAAAGAAGGCGGATTGATTCCTTATTTGAAAAAGCAGGGAGCAGGAAAATGAAAAGCTATAACATTGCGGTGATTCCGGGAGATGGCACCGGTCCGGAGGTGATTGCAGAGGGGAAAAAGGTTCTTGAGCGGGCAGGTGAGAAATTTGGGTTTAAGATAAACTGGATTGAATATGATTTGGGCGGGGAGCGGTATCTTCGCACTGGAGAGGTTCTGCCGGATTCAGTTCTTGATGAGCTTCGCCGGGTAGATGCCATATATCTTGGGGCAGTTGGTCATCCTGAGGTTAAGCCCGGGATTCTGGAAAAGGGGCTTTTGCTCCGGCTTCGGTTTGAGCTCGACCAGTATATCAATCTTCGTCCGGTAAAGCTTTATCCCGGGGTGGATTGTCCGCTCAAGAACAAAGGACCGGAAGATATAGATTTTGTGGTGGTGCGGGAAAATACCGAGGGGCTTTACGCGGGAGCGGGCGGATTTTTAAGAAAGGGCACCAAAGATGAGGTTGCGATTCAAACTTCAATCAACACCCGCAAGGGAGTGGAGCGATGCCTTCGCTTTGCTTTTCAGCTCTGCCAGAAGCGGGCAAAGGACAAAAAACTTACTCTCTGCGGAAAGACCAATGTTTTAACCTATGCCTTTGACCTCTGGGAGAGGGTTTTTCAGGAGCTGGCAAAAGAATATCCGGATGTTCAGACCGATTATGCTCATATAGATGCGATTTGTATGTGGATGGTGAAGAATCCGGAATGGTTTGATGTGATTGTCACGGACAATATGTTTGGAGACATCATCACGGATTTGGGGGCAATCATTCAGGGCGGAATGGGAGTAGCTGCCGGGGCTAATCTCAATCCCGAAGGCGTGAGTATGTTTGAGCCGATAGGTGGAAGTGCCCCCAAATATACTGGCAAAGGAATGATTAACCCGATTGCCGGCATTTTAGCCGGGATGATGATGCTGGAGCATCTGGGAGAGGTGGAGGCGAGCCGGGCGGTAGAGCAGGCAGTGGTCAGGACCATCCAGAATGATATGAAATCAATGGATGCTGGAAAAATGGGGCTTAGCACCCCTGAGGTGGGAGATAAGGT
>CAZKMM010000079.1:0-12196 GCA_964553915.1 uncultured bacterium | reverse complement strand
GCCAGTGCGGCACTGGCAGCAAGCATTTTCCACTATGGAGAATATACTATTAGAAAGTGCAAAGAATATCTTGCTCAAAGAGGGGTGCCAGTAAGATTGGATTGATTATTTAATCAAGAGACCTTATTCTTATCTGATTTTCTTCCACCACTATAAAATTGCCTTCCAACCTCTCCGCATAATTTACAATAAAATCCCAAAACCTTTCCGCAGAATCCTCTGGAGAAGACATAGGAAATTTTAGGAGAATAATCCCTTTTGGTATAGGAATATTTTCCCTGAAAATTAAATAACCAAAATCTTTGTCAAAAGTGACCAAAATCCTTTCTTGTTCTTTGGCGATTTGAAGAACTCTTCGGTCTGTGGCTCCTATTTGTATATCTCTCATTGAAATACAATCAATTCCATACCTTCGGAGCCCTGTTTCAATTGATAAAGGAACATTCTCATCCAAGATAAATTTCAGTTTAGCTAATTTTTCTTGAAAGGGGGCGGGTTTGGTCATTTAGAAAACGGGATTATTTGTTCATCTTTAATTACTTGATAAGCATAATCAAAAACTGCCCGAAGGTCTTCTTTCTTTAACTGAGAATAGTTTTTAAGGATTTTCTCCTCATCCCATCCTTGAGCAAAAAGGTTTAAAATAAAATCAACAGAAATTCTCGTCCCTTTAATAATTGGTTTCCCAACGAGAATTTCTGGATTTATTTCTATTCTATCTGGCAATTCCGTTGTTTCTTTTTTTAAGTTTTTATTCATATATTTAATTTTACTAACTAAAAGAAGATTAGTCAATTTTTACTTCTCTCAGATAATCTGCGGAATGCTCAGGTGGGGTGGGGTTGATGTAAAAACCGGTTCCCCATTCAAACCCGGCAAATTTTACCAGATTGGGCATAATTTCTATGTGCCAGTGGTAATAAGGCAAATCTTCCTGATGAAAAGGAGTGGTATGAATCATAAAATTATAAGGTGGGTCATTAAGGGCAAGTTCTATTTTTCTCAGCACCTGCCAGAGGATTTTGGCTAAATGTTCATATTCCTGCTTTTGAGCATTTTCAAAGCTGGGATTATGCGCCTTAGGGATAATCCAGGTTTCAAAAGGTGTTCTGGGGGCATAGGGCTGGATCGCGATAAAGCTGGGATTTTCTATCACCACTCTCACGCCATCGTTTAGTTCCTGGCGGACTATATCACAAAACACACACCGCTCTTTAAAGGAATAATATTCCCGAGAGCCTGCCATTTCTTCGGTGACCCTTTTAGGAACTACCGGGAGGGCAATAAGCTGAGAATGGGTATGTTCCAGACTTGCCCCTGCCTGGGCTCCTTTGTTTTTAAAGATCATTACATATCTAAGTCGGGGGTCTTTTTTTAAATCCAGTATTCGGTCGTGATATGCCCAGATAACTTCTTCTACTTCCGGGATTGAAAGCTGGGTGAGATTGCAGAAATGCTTTGGGGTTTCTATGATCACCTCATGCGCACCAACTCCGTTCATTTTGTCAAACATACCTTCGCCTCTTCGGTCTAGCTCCCCTTCCACCTGAAGAGCAGGAAACTTATTCGGCACCACTCTTACTCTCCAGCCCGGGGAATCTTTCTTGGCTCCATTATCCCGATACGCCATAATCTCCGGAGGAGTCATCTCTTCCCGTCCCTCACAGAAAGGACAGGTATTCTCCTGAGAAGCTGTCTCTCGCTCCACTTTAAAATCACTGGGACGCTTGGCTCGCTCCGTGGCAATAATCACCCATCTGCCAATCACCGGGTCCTTTCTCAGTTCCGGCATCTGCTCAACCTCCTTCCAACCTTATTTGCTATCTTATGAATTTAAAAATTTTCTGCAAGCTTGGTTTTGGCTTCGGTTCCAAATATAATTTTTAAAAATTTCTTTAGGAGGAGAATCAATGGGAGTTTATACAGATTCTTTCCAGATTAAAACCAAGGGATTCTGCGATGTGGTGGATATTACCTTAAAAGTTGAGGAAGCCATTGCCAAATCCAGATTAACAAATGGGATTGCTCTGGTTTTTATTGCTGGCTCCACTGCCGGACTCACCACCATTGAATATGAATCCGGCGCTATCAGTGATTTAAAAAGAACCATTGAGGAGCTGGTGCCCCAGAGCCGGGAATATCAGCATAATTACCGCTGGGGGGATGGTAATGGTTTTTCTCATATCCGCTCTGCTCTGATTCAAACTGACCTTTCTGTGCCCTTTTCCGGGGGGAAGCTCCTGCTTGGCACCTGGCAACAAATCGTGCTTTTAGACTTTGACAACCGCTCCCGAAACCGAAAGGTGATTGTGCAGATAATAGGGGAATGATTTACTGGACAATAATTGTGCACCCCCGGGGAGCACCTTTTGAAAGATAAGGTCGCTCTCCTTCACTGTTGACGAGATTATCGTCCCGGATGGTTATATCAGCGGTTCCGGTTCCTACCGCCTGGAATACTATTCTTACCAGTTCAAAAGGAGAATCATCTCCTGGTTCCTGACCGCTTTTGCTTATTCCCACCACCAGCTGTCCGTTTTCGCCTGCACTGTTTCGGAAGGCGGTCATAATATCCGCATTGGCTATTCCGCCCGAATCCTGGGCTTCTACAAAATTAAGCACCGCCGGGTCATAGTCCAGCTCAAATCCTACTCCGTAAACATCTTTTGCAGGTCTGCTGACCAGTCTTCCAAAAAGAGGGATTTTAGCACTGGCTAACCGCACTTCTATCCCTACAGTATCACCTACCTGGATAGAATCTGCTTCCGGCACCGCCTTTAAGTAATAACAGGCATTGACCAAGAAAAGAAATAATACCCAGATACCCCCTGACCTGAGTTTTTTCATCAATAAGTCCTCCCGAAATTAGTTAAAAGGATCCCTTCATCAGTGCTGTCTATGATGTCGTCATCGTTTAAGTCTGCATCTGGTAGATAGCAGGCATCTCCCCGGGAACATCCCAGCGCAGTTCTCAACCTTGCCCAATCCGCTCCATCAACTTTGCCATCCCAGATAATATCTCCATCCAGATGTTGAGAAATATAATAAACCAGGTAGCCGTCTTCTCTGCCAAAGATTAAATCCATCTGCTGGTCGCCATTAACATCACCAATGCTGACGCTGGCATAGGTGCCCGCATCAAGTAATTGTTCCAGATAATAGGTATGTAGAATTCCTTCCGAATTATCTAAAAATCCCTGGCACAACCCATCTTCTCTCGCCCAGCCAAAGTCCAGGTCCCCGTCCCGGTCCAGATCATAATATCCTCCAACCACTGCACCATTATAATGGAAGGGACCATTATCATTCCCTGCTCGTCCATCTGCGGTAAAGACTGGAGCTGAATCATTGCCAATGTTTAAGAATTTATAGGCATAACCATCTCCGCTGGATACCACTAAGTCTTTTTTGAAGTCCTGATTATAATCCACCACAAAAGGAGCACTTAAGCCTCCCGGCACTTGAATTGTGGAACCATCTGCTGTTAAAGCCACTCCACCAGCTAGGTTATTGTTTTGATTTTCAAAATACCAGACCTCTCCCAGAGAGTTTCCCACCAGAAGGTCATAATCTCCATCATTGTCAAAGTCTACCGCAAAAGGCTTGGCTCGCTCCCCCACATCTAGAACCGTCCCTCCAGCCTGAAGCTGAACATAATCGTTTTGAGCGAGGCGAAAGTCAGTTGAGGAGCGGTTTGGGAAATAATAGACATAACCAGCGCCCGAACCAATCAATAAATCCAAAGTGCCGTTTCGGTTGTAGTCAATGGCAAAGGGTGAAGAATAACCATTGGTGAATTGTAAAGGACTGCAAATCCACCACCATAATATTCTTCTGCATAATTCCAACTGGGAGCTGGTGGTGTA
Source organism: uncultured bacterium (assembly GCA_964553915.1). GTDB lineage: Bacteria > RBG-13-61-14 > RBG-13-61-14 > RBG-13-61-14 > DRUE01 > CAZKMM01. The sequence goes on along the minus strand of CAZKMM010000079.1, from coordinate 8,330 downwards.
GACCTCATATTTTTTTGCCGGCATCCGCACCGATAAATCAATTGTTCCTCCGGAAGATAAATCCACCACCTGATAGTGAATCATATAATCTGGAAGAACTAGCTGAAGAAAATGTCGCTGGTCGCTTACTCCATTCACCACCAGGGGATTGCTGGAATCCCCGGCATTGCCTAAATAAATTCCCCGGTAGGAATAATTGCCATCAAGATAAATCTGAGCCCCCGGAGGGTCACTGGAGATTCTTAAAGTGGCGGAAATTAATAAACTAGAAAGAATTAAAACGCCCCAAATCTGCCCTCTCATTTTAATTCCTTGTTCTCTCATTTTTAATTCCTTGTTTAAGTTTTATTTCCCTCTAATATTTACGCAAAAATCGTTCCTACATTTGTTTATCTTTTATTTTATAATTATTTCAGCACTTAATTAAGTTCCATTAAATTTTCATATTAAGTTAGATGGAAATCTTTGCCAATTTTTGTCAGGTATTGTTAAAAAAATTTTCAAAGCTTATTTTAGATGCAATAATCAGGGATTTGTTTCTAAGTTTAATTTAAATTCGGGAATTTAAAAGATTTTTTAACAAATCAGGGGAATGGGATTTGTTCAGGATTAGTTTAAATTTTCTAAGGAATTTTTCTGAATTCTTCAATTTCTTCCAGGGCAAAGCTGGGGAAGGTTTTTCCCAGGATTCCTTCCTGGACTTTTTCTCCCAGGTCAAAAAAAGGCACTGCCCAGATTCGTTCTAAGTGGGAATCAACCTGAATTTTAATTCCGGTAATATCTGCTCTTTTATCCAAAATTAAAGAAGGATAGAGAATAAGATATTTTTCCAGCTCTTTCGGGGTTCTTACCACGGCGCCGATTTTGGCTCGCTGTTTTTCTGGAACATTAGCGTCTGGCTCCATCTCTACCATACTTTCCGTGTAAATAAACCCTAAATCGCCAAAATAGCTCTCTCTAATAAGCCGAAATCCTGCCAGATAAATCCTTTTTAATGAATCCACCCATTTTTTTACTTTTTGAAGGTATTTGGCATCTGTAATTTGGATGGAAACCTGAAACAGATAAAAGGGCAGATAAAAAATCCGGGGGGATTTTTCCAGCTGGATTTTTGCCCGGGCATAGCTGACCGGGATAGATTCTGGCTTTGAACCAGAAAAATCCCATCCCAGAGAACATACCGGGCAGAAAAATATCCAATCATTTTCAAATCCGGAAAGTGGGGAGGAGCATTTAGGACATTTTAAAGAGATGATTTCAATTGCCATTTTTACCACCGATTATATCTTCTTGATTCCAGAGATTGTTTTAATAATCCTTCTAAAAATTTGCTCATTCCCAGAGCAAGCCGGTCAAAAAAGGTTTCTTTGGGTCTTGCCACCCATTCCAGATGTTTGTCTTCTCCTTGAATTACCAGCTCAGAACTATATCTGACCATATTCCAGCCAAAAGCAACAAAGAACAAAAGCCCGAGAATGAAAAGGAGCAAAAGCCCGATGCCAATCTCACCGGTCGCCAGGATCAGATAAGGCACTTTTATCAATTTTCCAATGCTGAATCCCAGTGCTGAAGCAATTAATATAAGCCATAATACCCTTGCTCCGGAGCGGGCTGGAGCCCGGGCATAGATAATTTCTCCGCTGATAGCATCAATGCTCGTGTAATAAATCTTTCCCTGATACCTCCAGCGAATTCTCCAGACCGGATAGTAAAGCAAGATAACTCGTTGCTCCGCAATTTCGGTTTGGTCTTGTAAAAAAGCCAGTTCTGTGCTCTTAAATAAGCTTTCCAATCTCTGCTCCAGTGGAATTCTCGGCTCCAGGGCAATCCCATATTTATCTATTTGCTGACGCTGGTAAGGAAGAAGAGCAAGGTCTAATTGATTGATTGTTTCTTCTGGTTTAAGCTGATTGATTCCCCAATTTTCCAGATTTAGGGCAGGAAAGCTCCGAATCAGGTCATTCATAATAACCCGGGAATCGTTCCTTTCTTTACCATCTTCCCCGGGCTTGGGAGTGTAGCGAGTTTGAATTTTCATCATCCCGGTTGCCGGGTCATATTCATATTTTCGGATTTTCTTTTTCTCAGGAAGGATTTTGCTGGTAATAATTCCTATTCGACGGGCATTTACCAGGTAAAAAGGAATAAAGAAAAGCTCACCTGATTCAAACCGGGCTTGCCGGATAATCCCGGTTTCCACTTCAGGCATTTTAAATAAATTCACCATTGTTCTTCGGGCAGTTTGAGCATTTATTTGAGGTTTAAGATAGCGTTTAGGAAGATAGTCAGGAATTTTAACCAGATTTTTTGTCCCGCAGTATTTACATTGAATCAGTCTTTCTCCCCGGGAAGCTAAAAGTCCTCCGCAATTGGGACATCCCAGATGATAAATTTTAGGCATTGCTTAATAACCTTTCTTTTCCAGGTCTTTTTTAATTACATACCAGCCTAGAACTCCGGTGCCCAGATAGGAGCAAAGAATCATCCAGAACCTGGGCAGGAAAAATGCTTCAATCAGGAAGATCAGGCTCAGAAGTGCAAGCCATTTCATAAAGTATCGGTCTTTTTCTTTTGAAGGAGATGGAGGAATTTCTTGGGCAAAAAATCTTCCTCCCGCTCCATCCACCAATCCAGAATAAATTTGCTCAAGATATTTATAACTCAGCTGATAAAAGGGAAGATGAATTAAATCCACCCTTTGAATCTGGTGCTTGACTCTTTCCACCAACGGAAGATTAAAAATTTCTTCCAGTTCCAGTTCTGGCAACTCCACCTGATAGCTCCTTTCAATTTCTGCTTCATAAGGCAGGAGTTCACCCACCGGAATTTTAAATTTTTTCAGCTCTTCAATTTCCAGTTCACTGGCAGGGAACCGGAGAATTCCTTTTTCTAGACGAACCAACCAGAAGGGAATAAAAATAAGCTTTGCTTCAACTAGTTCCACTGGCTGGTTTAATTCATATTTTGCTAGTTCCCGGCTGATAATTCCAGGGAGTTGCTCTGGAGAGACTCTGGGTTTGAGATAAAAGTGCCAGACAGTGGATTCCGCTTCAACATATAATCGGGAATCACAGTAAGGGCAGGTGATAAATTCAGTTTCTGGGGTGATTTCTATGTTTGCCCCGCACTGTGTGCATTTAACCTCCATCTTTTTAGTATGCCAGAAATTAGCTGGAAATTTAAATTCAAAAGAGAGTTAGCGCCGGATAATTTTTTCTTGCCAGGTTTGAATTCTATGAACTTGGTTGTTAAAATCAAAAACTAGTGAAGTTTAGACCCAAATTGATTACGTTTGATTTTGGGGATACCCTGGTATCCAGTGACCCGCCTTATCTGGCGAGAATCTGGATGGCACTTAAAGATTTGGGAATAGAAAGAACCCGCCAGGAGGTGGAGAGAGCTTATCATCTGGCGGATTGGAAGGTTTCTGAAAAACTTTTAAAAGAAGGCAATTTTGCCCCGGAGTATTATCAGAGAGAAATCGGGATAACCCTTTTGAAGCAGTTGGAAATAGAAGGCGATTACAGGCAATTACTTTCAGAATTGGCAGAGTGGCTGGTGGGATTTCGTCCTGAGCGGGTATTGATGCCCGGAGCTTTGGAATTGGTAAAAACATTGAAAGAAAAGGGCTATGCTCTGGGGATTATCTCCAACAATGATGGAAGAACCCGGGAAAAATGCCGGGCAGTGGAAATTGAGGAATTTTTTGATTTTATCTTGGATTCCACTCTTGAGGGAATGGTTAAACCAGACCCGAGATTTTTTCAAAAAGCCCTCAAGCTGGGAAAAGCCCAGCCAGACCAGAGCCTTCATATCGGCGACCTCTGGGGAAGTGATATCCTGGGAGCAAGAGCCACAGGAATCCCGGCGGTCTGGCTGAGGAATTCATATTTAAGTCCAGAAGAAATGGAAAAAGTGGTGTGGGTAAATAATCTAGAAAAAGTTTTGGAGTTGGTGGAATGAAAAAAGAATTAGGTGTGGAGAGAATTTTAGAATTTGAGCCCGGGTTGGAGCAACTGATAGAACTTGCCCTTCAGGAGGATTTGGGAAAGGGAGATATTACCACCGAGCTTTTAATTCCTAAAGAGAAAGAAGCGGTAGGGAGAATTATTGCGGAGGAAGATGCGATTTTATGCGGAATCTATCCTGCAAAATTAGTTTTTTTTAAGCTAGACTCCCGGGCAAGGATTATCAAGGCAGGGCAAGACGGGGATGAGGTAAAGAAAGGACAGGTAATACTGGAAATTCAGGCACGAGCAAGCGCTCTTTTGAGCGGGGAACGGACCGCCTTGAATTTTCTTCAGCATCTTTCCGGAGTAGCGACTTTAACCCAAAAATTTGTGGAACAGGTAAAGCATACCCGGGCAAAAATTACTGCGACCCGAAAAACTATCCCGATTTTGAGGGGGCTTCAGAAATATGCGGTGGTAGTTGGAGGGGGCGAGACCCACAGGCTTCGGCTGGATGATGGAATTTTAATCAAGGATAATCATCTGGAGATTCTTGGAGATTTAAAAAAAGCGGTTGAGCAGGCAAAATCCCGGGCACCTCAGGGGATGCCAGTAGAGGTGGAAGTGGAATCTTTAGAAGATTTTCATAAGGCTCTGGAAGCGGGAGCAGATATTATAATGCTGGATAATATGACTTCGGAGCAGTTGAAGGAAGTGGTAAAGCAGACAAAGGGAAAGGTTTTACTGGAGGCAAGCGGAGGAATTAGATTGGAAAATGTCAGAGAAGTGGCAGAGAGCGGGGTGGATTTTATCTCGGTTGGCTTTCTTACCCATTCAGTTCCTGCGATATCTTTTTCTATGCACCTAGAACCTATATGAGCCTGAATTTTAATCAGAAGCGAGCCCGTCTGGAAAAGCTGGGGGTTCGGTTTCTGCATTTTTTTGAGATAGATTCAACTAATTCTGAGGCGATTCGTCGGGCAAGGATAGGTGAAAGAGAAGGATTGGTGATTTATGCGGATTTTCAGAGCCGGGGAAGGGGAAGGAGAGGAAGAAGCTGGCAGGCACCGCCTTCCAGTTCTCTTCTGGTATCAGTTCTTCTTGAGCCAAGAATTCCAGCAGAAGTTCAGGGATTACTTCCGATTATTACTGGTTTGGCTGGAGCAGAGGCAATTTTTCATTTAACCGGGTTTAAACCGGGAATTATCTGGCCGAATGATTTATGGGGTAAGCAGGGGAAGCTGGGCGGTGTATTGGTGGAAGGGATATATCAAGGAGAAAGATTTCTGGCTGTCGCAGGGCTGGGCATAAACCTGCTTCAGAAAAAAAAGCACTTTCCTGAAGAATTCCGCCCACGGGCAAGCTCGCTCAAGATAGAAACCGGGGAGAATATTGCCCGGGATGAACTTCTTTTAGAGTTTCTAGAGAAGCTTTTTTTCTGGAAAACTTGCCTGGAGAAAGGCAAGCTACAATCAATTGTTGAGCAATATAGAGGTTATGACATAATAAAAGAGAAGGAGGTAAGGATATTTTTCCAGGGCAATACCATTAAAGCCCGGGCAAAGGGTATTGACCAGAAGGGAAGGTTGAGGATTGAAAAAGAGGGCAAAGAAGAGCTAATCTCTGCTGGAGAAATTATTATGCTCAGGAGCGAAGAAGATGCTTTTGGTGATTGATGTAGGAAATACCACCACGGTAATTGGAATTTTTGATGGAGAAGAGTTGATTGAAAGCTGGCGGGTGGGAACCCAGGTGGAAAGAACTACGGATGAATACGGGATTCTTTTTAAGGAGCTGTTGGTTTTCAGCAAGGTTCGACGGCAGGATATAGATGGAATGATTATCTCCTGTGTGGTTCCTCCGCTTCGTTCTAGCCTGATTGGTTTGGGGAGAAAATATTTTAATATAGAGCCGATTATTGTCGAGCCCGGAATTCGCACCGGGATGCCGATTCATATAGACAATCCCCGGGAGGTAGGTGCAGACCGGGTGGTTAATGCGGTTGCTGGTTATCATAAATATAAGACCACTCTGATTATTATAGACTTTGGCACCGCCACCACTTTTGACTTTATCTCTTCCCAGGGGGCTTATGAAGGAGGAATTATCGCTCCGGGGTTGAGAATCAGTGCGGAAGCCCTGTTTCGGGAGGCGAGCAAATTGCCGAGAGTGGAATTAGTTCGTCCCAGGTCAGTAATCGGCAAGAATACTATCACCGCAATGCAGAGTGGAATCATTTACGGCTATGCCGGGTTGGTTGATAGCATTGTTGAACGGATGAAGGAGGAAATTAAAAAGAATTATCCTTTGGAGCCAGAACCCAAAGTTATTGCCACAGGAGGACTTGCAGAGTTAATTGCCGGGGAGACTAAAAGCATTGACCGGGTAGATGAAAATCTAACCTTGGAGGGGCTCCGAATCCTTTTCTGGCTTAATCAAGAGGAAAAGAAAAAAGCACAAAAGCAAAAGGCAAAATTAGAATAATTATCATTATTTGGGCTTTTCCCTCTCGCTTGATAAAATCTAAATAAAACAATGAATAGTTCAATCTTAATAGTCCTGAGTGGCGGAACCTTACTGCTTCTTTATGGAGTCAGACTGGCAGGCTCGGGACTGCGGGAATTTGCCGGCCGGGAGATTAAATCTGCTCTTTCCACTCTTACCCGCAATCGGTTTTTTGCTTTTTTTACCGGGATTGTCATCACCTTTCTGCTTCAGAGCAGTTCTGCCACTACGGTAATGCTGGTTAGTTTTGTTGATTCTGGGTTGATGCAGATTTCCCAGACCATAGGAGTAATTCTTGGCTCTGGAATAGGAACCACCCTTACGGTTCAGCTAATATCTTTTAAGCTTCATCGCTGTTCTCTGGGAATTGTGGGGTTGGGGCTTTTTATTCTTTTTGCTTCCAAAAGTGAGCGAAGGAAATCGTTGGGAGAAGGAATTTTTGGCTTTGGTTTAATTTTCTTGAGCATCGGAATCATCAGTGAAACGATGAAGCCCTTGGGCGAAAGCGAATTATTTACCCAGATTCTCTTAGCTCTAGGAGAAAGTCCGGTTTTAACCATTATCGGCTCTGCTCTTTTTACCGGATTAATTCAATCCAGCGCGGGAACCATTGGTCTGGCTTTAAGTCTTTCTTTAAATCATCTGATTGAGCTAAAAACTGCCATTCCCATCATCTTGGGGGCAAATATCGGGACCTGCGCCACTGCTTTACTTGCCAGCCTGCGGAGTAAGTCTGAAGCCCGGCAGGTAGCGGTAGCTCATATTTTGGTCAAAACCCTGGGAGTAATTTTATTTCTTCCCTTTTTAACGCCCTTTCAAAATTTGGTGGAGCTTACCGCTCAGACCATTCCTCATCAGATCGCCAATGCCCATACCCTGTTTAATTTTATAGTTGCTGTGGTTTTTCTTCCTTTTGTTCATCAAATTCATAATTTTGCGGAAAGGCTTACTCCGAAAAGAAAAGAAGCAGAAGAAATAAAATTTGCCCCCAAATACCTGAATCCAGAGCTTCTAGCCACTCCTTCACTGGCAATAGCCTCTGCCACCCGGGAGGCAATGCGGATGGCAGAGATTGTTCAGGATATGCTTTCTCTTTCCATTAAGCCTTTTATAGAATCAGAGCCTAATCCGGAATTGATAGAAAAAATTGAAGCAATAGATGACAAGGTAGATATTCTTGACCGGGAAATCCGTTTTTATCTTACTCAACTGGCTCGTCATCCTTTAAATGAAGAGGAAGCCCTGAGACAGATGGAGATTCTCCATTTAATTCATAACTTAGAAAATATTGGAGATGTGATTGATAAAAATTTAATGGAACTTGCCAAGAAAAAATGCCGGAAAGAGGTTTGCTTTTCTAAGGAAGGAGAACAGGAACTGATAGAATTCCATAGAAAAATTTTTGATAATTATGTTCTGGCCCTAAGTGCCTTTACTACCCGAGATGAGACCTTAGCCCAGCAAGTGATTCGCAATAAACAAAAAATCCGGGAGTTAGAACAGGAGCTTTACCAGAATCATCTCCGAAGATTAGAGGAAGGATTGATGGAATCTTTTGAAACCAGCAGGATTCATCTGGACCTGCTTTCTAATTTAAAGCGAATCAATTCTTATATTACCAATATTGCTTATCCCATTGTTCAAAAGAGGGGAGGAGAAGGAAGTTAGGTTTCTCTGGAAAGATTTTTTCTGCTTTTAATATATTTACGAATTTTTTCTCGGCTTTCTTCATCCAGGTCAATGAACTGCACCGCCATTCCTGGAGGGAATTTTTTGGGAGCTCCCTTAGGGTAAACAATCCTGATAACCTTTCCCTTTACTCTAACCGGCTGGTCATTTTCAAATAGCTTAAGTTCTAAAGCAATCATACTCCCC
>CAZKMM010000078.1:0-12592 GCA_964553915.1 uncultured bacterium | reverse complement strand
GGCAACCTCATCCTGCTCCTGGCGAGAGATATTATATTTCTCTGCCAGATTCTCCGCGGTCAAGCCCATAATCAATCCGCAGTAAGAATCAGTCAGACCATCCCAGAGCCCACAGCTCATTTCCCGATGTCTGAGTCTGGCTCCCCAGCGAGCATCTTTTAAGTAATAGGGAGCCCGGCTCATTGTCTCAACTCCGCCGGCAACAATAATCTCCGCATCGCCGAGCATAATCTGCTGGGCACCATAAACTACCGCCTGCATTCCACTGGCACACTGACGCTGAATCGTCACTCCCGGGGTGGTGAAGGGAATTCCTGATTTTAAGCCGATGAGCCTGCCAATGGTGTATTCATCCGGTCGCATCATACAACAACCAAAAATCACATCCTCAACCATTTCTGGCTCAATCCTGGAGCGCCTCATTGCTTCTTTAACTACAATTGCTCCCAGCTCCATTGCCGGGACCTCCTTTAAGGCTCCGCCAAAACTGCCAATGGCAGTGCGAACCGCAGAGGTAAGCACTACTTCCCTTACCATTTATCTACCTCCTAACTTTTTTGGAAATTAAAATTAACATTCTCCGAGCCAGAAGTCAATCAAGCCAAAAAATTGTTGACGAAAATCAATTAAATCTTTAAGATAAAAATTGATGGGCACGGAAGAAACCAGAATCTCGCAGGGAAAAAATCAACAACGGGAGGGGGAGGTTCCTCCCAATTTAAAGATTTATCTGGAGGTATTGGAAGGACCGGAAGCCGGGAAAAAGTTTGAGCTAAAAAAACTCATCACCTCGGTCGGGAGAAAAAACTGCGATATTGTCATCAATGACCCCACGGTTAGCTCCCGGCACTGCACCATTGAAGTGAGCCAGGAGGATATAATAATTTATGACCAGAACTCTACCAATGGCACTTTGGTCAATGGCGAGCGGGTAAGCTCCTGCCCGCTTCAAAATCTTGACGAAATCCAGCTAGGAGAAACCAAGCTCCTGGTGAGTATTATCGCTGACCCTTATGCAATATATGAGGAGCCGGGAACCGAACAACTAGAGCCTATTACCCCAAGCTGGGATGAAGAAACCAGTGTGCTGGGAAGCGGAATTGCCAATCCGGAGCTTCCTGAAGAATATCAGGCGGTTCTGGAGGTTGAGGCGGGTCCGAACAAGGGACAGCGATTTCCCTTAAAGCGAAGAAGCACGGTGCTCGGTCGGGGAAAATCCGCAGATATTAGCTTAGATGATGATTCGGTCTCGGTCCGGCACGCTCAAATAGAAATTCACAGCAAGGATAAAATCACCATCAAAGACCTGGCTTCCACTAATGGCACCAGAGTAAATGGCAAGCTGGTCAGCGCCATTAAAATCAGAAATGGCGACCAGATTCAACTGGGAAAAACCAAACTTACCTTTTACTTCCGGATCCGGCGATAGCCAGGGAGGGAGACAATGAAAAAAATCTTCGGCTTGATTTTAAGTTTAGGTTTACTGATGGGGCTGAGCGGAAATTCACTTCAGGCACAGGTAAAAATCCGCTGGTTCGGACATTCCTGCTTCCTGATTACCTCTAAACCGGGAACCAAAATTCTAATTGACCCGTTTAACCCTCAGGTAGGCTATCCAATTCCCAGAGTAGCTCCGGAGCTGGTGCTGGTAAGCCACGAGCATTTTGACCATAATTATGTCCAGATGGCGCAGGGAAATCCCAGAATTATCCGGGGACTGAACCCTCAAACCAAAGACTGGAATCAGGTAGATGAAAAATTCAAAGATCTTCATATTTACACCGTCCCCTGTTATCACGACCCTTTAAAAGGAAAGCTCCGGGGAAAAAACAGCATCTTGGTGATTGAGGTTTCCGGAGTTCGGATAGTTCATTTAGGAGACCTCGGACATCTGCTCAGCCCCGAGCAGGTTAAGAAAATCGGCAGAGTGGATGTTCTGATGATTCCGGTTGGTGGGGTTTATACTATTGACGCAAAGCAGGCAGACCAGGTAATCAATCAATTAAATCCCAAGCTTATCTTTCCGATGCATTATAAGACTGAAGTCTGCAAACTTTCCCTCAATGGTCTGGAGGGATTTATCAAGGGCAAGGACAATGTGAAAGAAATGGGAAAAAACCTCTTTGTAATTAATAAACTGCCAGAAAAACCAGAAATTATTGTGCTTAGCTGGAAATGATTCTTCAGCAGATTTTAGAGGGAATCTATCTGCTCAAAAGCGAATTAACTCCTCCCCCGGGCTGGCAGACCACCAATCTTTATCTGCTGGGGTTTAAAAATCTGGTCTTAATTGACACCGGCTATCAGGACCCCGGGCTGGTGAAATTTTTAAAGGATTTTCTTGAGCAAAATTCTGCCCGGCTGGAAAAAATCCTCCTTACTCACGGACACCTTGACCATACCAGCAATCTTAAACAAATAAAATCTGAGCTGGAGCCTGAGATTATTGCCCATATTAAGGCAAAACCACCTCTGGAGCAAAGAGGAAGGGCAGAGCAAATTGACCAGTGGATTGAAGAAGAAAAATCCCTTGAAAGTGAGCTGGGAAAAATCCAGATTCTTCATACCCCGGGGCATAGCCCGGGACATATTTCTCTTTATCTGGAATCCCTCGGAGTTCTTTTCACCGGCGACCTGGTGGTGGGAGAAGGAACCAGTCTGGTGGGTCCGCCAGAGGGAGATATGCAGGAGTATCTTAATTCTCTGGAACGGGTCAAAAAGCTGGAGCTGAAGATAATCCTTCCCGGACACGGTCCGATTATTACTGAGCCTTACCAGCATTTAAATAATCTAATTGAACATCGCCAGCTTCGGGAGGTTCAAATTCTTAAACTTCTCCAGCAGGCTCCCCTTACAGCTCAGGAGCTGGTGGAAAAAATTTATGTGGGAATGATTCACCCGGCACTTCACCGGGCCGCAAAAATAACGGTTCTCGGGCATCTTTCCAAGCTGGAACAGGAAGGGAAGGTAAAAGCCGAGCCGGGCGAGAAAGAGCCCAATTATCAGCTTCTGGTTTCCCTGCCTTTTTGACTTATCTTTTCAAAATCAGGTATCCGCTCACTGCCCCAAAAAGAAAATTTGCCAGCCAGGCAGAAAGGAAAGCCGGCATCTTTCCGCTTTTTCCCAGAGAAAGAGACATTGCCATTACCGCAAAATAAGCAAAGCAGAAAAAAAGTGCCCAGCCCAGATTAAGATAAATCCCCCGGGGCTTCTGGATTCTGAGAGCAATTCCCACCCCCAGCCCAAAAAGAACCAGGCAGGCAAAGGGAAGCGAATATCTGCTGTTGAGCTCTACCAGAAATTCCCGTGAGGCAAGCCCAAAAGCCTTTAACTGCTGGATATACCTCTTCAACTCTCCAATGCTCAACTCCTCAGGAAATTTCTGGAAGGAGACCAGACCCTCTGGTTTCAAAGGCAGGATTTTTTCCAGGTGTTCTTTGGTTTTTAATTCCGGAGGAGCAAAATGGTGATATTTGAAAATTTTCACCTTTTCCAGTCGCCATTTCCCCTTCCCCAGGTATTGGGCTTTTTTTGCCCGAAGCTGGCTCATAGGAAAGAAATCAGAGTTCAAAAGATAAACCTTTAAATTTTTTATCCGGTTTTCTTGAGGGAGATAAAGCCCAACCCAAATAGCATATTGATGGTTTTCATCTTTGCGATTAAAGAGCCAGAGATTGGTGATGGGCATCTCTGCCTGTTTTTTTATTTCCTTAAACTCAAACTCTTTTACCTTTTGATTGGAAAAAGGAATCAGCCAGCCTCCCACCAGATACATAATCCAGGCATAAATCAGGGTATAGATTAAGGGGATTCGGGCAATCTGCCACCAGCTATATCCTGCTCCTCTGATGATGGTCAATTCATTTCTCTGGCTTAAAATTCCCAGAGTTAAAAGCAGAGCAAAAATTACCGAAAGTGGGGCGCAGTAATAGTAAAGCTGGGGCACCTGGTAAAGGAAATAAGAGATAATCTGGGCAAGGCTCAATCCCTTTTTTATCATCATATAATTCAATCGGTCTAAGATTCCCGCTAAAAGGTAAATCAGCATAGAGATGAGATTGGCGGAGATGAGAAGAGCGAGAAAATGTCTGGAAATATATTTATCTAAGATTTTCATTTTTTCTCCGGCTCAGCCATTCTTTAAAGTAAAGGTCAAATTGGTAAAGAAATACAAGAGGTTCCTTTCCTTTTATCCGTGCCCAGACCAGCCCTCCCCCGGTAAGCAATATCACCAAAACTGGAAGCCAGAGGGAAAGGGCAGGATTTAAACTTCCCTTTAATGCCAGCGCCTTGAAAACTACATTCAAATAGTAATAGCTGAATCCTCCCGCAATTCCGAGTACATAAGAAACGGTTCGTGAGCTTCTCGGAGGCTTAACTCCCAAGCCCACCCCCCAGAGAAAAAGTAAAACACAACTTACCACCTGCGCCAGCCTCTGGTGAATCTCCACCAGAAGCTGGGTTCTATATTCTCGGTCTTTTGAGGAAAGGACAGCATCCTTTTGGGAAAATCTTTTTCCCCAGATTTTCAATAATCCGGGCAGAGTTTTGGTCTCCAGAGCTTTTTTTATTGAACGAGCTATTTTTTCACTTTCCAGAAATAACTTCAGGCTCGCTTTTTCAAATTGAAAGAAAAGCTCAGAGCCGGTTTTTTTCTCCCGGGCTAAAACCACACCTTTTTCCAGAATCAGCCAGCTTTCTGCCCGCTCCTTGATACTCCTGAGCCTTCCCCTTTGAGCAAAAACTAAATTTTCATCTCCAAAACCTAAATCTGGTCCGGAAGAAGCTTGAAAAAGAATCAGGTGATGTAATCCCTGCTCATCTTTGCTCTGAACATATATCCAGCTATCTTCTCCAAATTGAATGAATCTCTGAGTGGGAAGCGCCTGCTCGGATTTTGCCTGAACCAGCTCAAAGCGGAGCAGACGAAATTTAACCAGAGAGTCCGGAACCAGAAAAAAACTCAAATAAGCACAAAGCAAGCCAGAAAAAAGCGAGAACAAAGCTCCCAAACCGAGCAAAAAAGAAATTCCCCTCCCACTGGAAAAAATTACCACCAGCTCATTCTCCTCACAAAGCCGGGAAAAAACCACAATCATCACCATTAAACTCACCAGAGGAATGGCAGTGAGAAATAAGCCGGGGAACAGACAGGCAAGAAGCTTTAAAATTCCCACCATTCCCACTCCCCGGTGCATAGACCATTCGGTCAAAAAAATTAACCTCTGAATCACAAAGACCACCGCCAGAATTAAAAGCAAGCCAAAGAAATAAAGGAAAAGCTCCCTTAAAATATATCTATCTAAAAGCTTCATCTTATTCTAAGATATCCGCTCAGCTGTCCGGGAAGATAAACCGGGCACCTTGCCGGAGGAAAAAAGCCAAGCCAGCTAAATTCTTTCAAACCAGAACTTAAATCCATTTTGACCTGCTCTCCAGCCCCTTGCCCAAAATCAACCCAGCCATCCCTCCCAGCACTCCCAGAGCAATCGCATTAAAACCAAGCCAGTGCAAAATCAAACCTGCTAAAAGATAAATCATTCCTGCTTTCTGGCGAATGAACTGATAAAACCGGAAATTAACCAGCCAGAAAACCAAAAGCACCAGAAAATAGCTCATACTTCCCGCAAGAATCAGCCCCAAAAAAGCCAGCCAGGATAAAAATACCAAAAACAAATTCACCCCATTCACTGGATTAGAAAAACCATAAGGATAAGCTCCTCTGGGCTTGCGGGTTAAATAAAGCTTTAAGCCCAGAACCGATTTGTGGTAGTCATTATAAAGCATAGTGCTTAATTTAATCCTCTGCAGGTAAATCCCCCGAAGCTCTGGAAGATAGCAAATTTTATAGCCTGCTTCTGCCAGACGATAGCCCAACTCTATATCCTCAGCTCCAGCTCCTGGATAGGTAGTATTAAATCCTCCCAGCTTTAAAAAAACCTCTCTCCGAACCGCGCTCAGCGCTCCCCAGAACCATTCTATCTCCGGCTCAGTTAACTGATGATGATAAACCGTGAACAAGTTATGATAAACCGAAACAAAATTATTATCTCCGGGAAGGGCAGTGTAATTTCCTACCACTCCGGCAAATTCTGGATTCTGAGCAAAGAAATCCTCAATCAGCTTAAGAGAGCCGGGAAGCAAAACCAGATCCGCACCCACAAAAACCAGAATCTCTCCTCCTGCTCTTTCTGCTCCATAATTCAGGGCAGAACCTGCTCCCTGATTCTCTTTAAGCTCCAGTAAAAGCACCGGATATCTTTTAACCAACTCAACAGTGTGGTCCGTGGAAGCATTATTTACCACAATAACCTCCAGTTCAGAATCCAGCTCCTGATTAAGAACAGACTCCAGCACCGGGGAGATGGTCTGCTCCGGATTATGTGCCGGGATAATTACACTCAGCTTTTTTCCTTTTGGCTCAGGCATCTTTTTTCTTCAAAAGCAGTAATTCTATTATAAACTCTGGGTCTAAAGATTGATAAAGCCAGTGCCCGGGATATTTTACCTCCTGCTGGAGAAATACCTCATAGCCCCAATCTCCTTTTAGCAGGGAAGCCAGATAATCATCAATCGGAAGATTGCGGTAAAATTTTTCAAATCCAGCAAAATCACTCCGGTAAATCAGGATATAATCCGGATTAAATTCTTTCACTGGCTCAGGATTTAGATTCTGGGGCCAGGCTCGTAAATATTTTAAATGAGCCAGCCCCGGTCCCGGCAGATAAACACTGTATCCCAGAACTTTACTTTTCTCTGGAAGCCGGGCAAGAAGATTTCCCAGCCGGTCAAATGCCTGAAAATTCAAAGCATAATAATTCTGAGCCTGAAAAAAGGTAAGAATAATTAAAAGCCCGGCAATGCCGGCAGAAATCTTTTTCCCTGCCCGGTTCCAGACCAGCTCCAGTGCCCGGGCAGAAAAAAGAGCAAAAAACGGAACAATATACATAAAAAGATAGATGGGATAAGAGCCTTCTGCCTGGGAAGAGAAAACATAAACAAAGCTAAAAAAATTTATCAATAATAAAAACCACTCCTGATAATCATTTTTTATCAGCCGTTCTCCCAGACCGAGGAGGAAAAACAAATAAAGCACGGGCGTAGCCACAAATGGGAGCAACACTAAATAAGCATAATAATACTTATCCAAGCAAAAATGATGCGGGTCAATATGATAAAAGGAATTAAATCCGCCGACAAAATAAGTCCAGCCAATCATTTTCAATGAGCGAGAAAAGTTTAAATAATAATAAGGGCTGAAAAGAAAAGCAAATCCTAAACAGCTTGCCCCTGCCAGCCAGAGCCTTGGGTCTTTAATCCATTCTTTTAAGTTTTGATTTTCCCGGCTTGCCCGAATCAGGCTGGCAAAAATTAAAGAGATATAAGGGAAAAAATTGATCTTGGAATCCATTGAAAGACTGGCAAAAAGCCCGCTGAGCAGATAATCCCGAGCCTTGCCCCCGGAAATCAGCCGAAGCTGAAAATACCAGCTATAAATCACAAAACAGACCATAGGCATATCCACCTTGGCAAGATGAGAAAAAGAAACCGAGAGAGGAAGAAGTGCATAAATTAAGCTGGCAAAAAAGGCAAATGCCTCAGGAAGAATCCTGCGAGCCAATAGCCAGAGTCCCAAAACGCTTGCCAGGCCGAAAAACAAAGATATTGCTCTTGTCAGTGCTAATAATTCCCAGCTTGCCGGATTCAGGCTCCTAATCCGCTCAAACCAGGGATGAAACGACCTCTGAACCAATATATCTCCCAGGCTCTTTAAAAAAGAATACCCGGCAAAAGCTGAGCTGGTTAAATAAATACTCAAATGCGGGTAAAGATAAAAATCCGGCTCCAAAGTTTTTTCCCGCAAAAGCTTCAGGCTCACCTCAATCTGACGAAGCTCATCCTGATAAAAAAAATAAGGATATAAAGTGCCAAAATGCTCAAACCGAACCAGAAAAGAAACCGCTAAAATCAAAAAAATCCCTAAACCAAGCTTGAACCTCTCCCTCCCTCTCATTCCTCTCCTCAGAGAAACTTGAGCCGAAAATGTGCCCAGAAAATCCTGGGCAAAAGCCAGCGGTTGGGTATTGTCCGAATAATTTTAACTATCTGTCTCGGACGAAAATAAAACCGCCAGTGCGCCCAGCGATGATAAAACCGAAGCTGGCGGTCAGAAAGCTCGGTCAAATTACAGGCAAGCTGGCTGTAAGAAGTATCTTCCGGGTTAAACTCCACCCTCCTTCCCATCTCCTCTGCCATCTTTCGCACCCGGGTGCCAGGAAAAGGAGTTAAAAGAGCAAACCCAGCGGTATGTAATTTGCTTTTAAGGGCAAACCTGATGGTCTTTTTTATATCCTCCTTTGTCTCGGTGGGAAAGCCGAGCATAAAAAAGCCATGAGTGAATATCCCCTTCTCTGCTACCAGTTCTATGTTGGTTTTTAGCAGTTTTAAATCCAGTTTTTTCCGGATCAATTTTTGAATCCGCTCTGACCCGCTCTCAATTCCAAAATTCACCTTATAAACCCCAGCCTGCTTCATCAAATCTACCAGTTCCTGGTCTAATCGGTCTCCCCGAATTCCGTTGGGAAAAGCGAGCTTCAGGTCAAAGCCCTGCTCAATGATTTTTTTCAGGATTTGTTTTGCTCGCTCCAGCTTAAAATTAAAGCAGTCGTCAATAATATGTAGCTCCCTCACCCCATAGTCCTGATAAAGAAGCTGAATTTCAGAAATGACATTCTCCGGACTTCTAGCCCGAAATCTCTTGCCAAAAATATTATGACAAAAAATACAACCATAAGGACAAGCCCGGCTGGTGAAAATAGTCGCAACCTCTTTCCGCCAGCGAATATCATTCTGGGTCAGAAGCCGATAGTCAAAAAACTTCTCCAGCTCAATTAAATCCCAGGCAGGAAAAGGAATCTGGTCCAGGTCGGAAATCGGCTCCCGCTCCGGCTCCAGAACCACCTCCTCACCCCGACGATAGGCACAGCCTTTAATCCCAGAAAAATTCTCTCCCCCATTTTCCAGGCGTTGATAAATCTCCAAAAAGGTAATCTCTCCCTCTCCTCTTACCACCAGGTCAATATTTTTATCTTTAAGCACACCCTCCGGCTCAGAGCTGGGATAAGGACCTCCTGCAACCACTGGCACCGAGAGATTTTTCTTGAGCAGTTCTGCTAATTTATGGAGCGAGCGAGCCTGAAAATGCATAGAATGAATCCCAACCAGCCCGGGAGAAAAATCCAGAATCTCCCTAACCAGCTCCTCTTCCTTTTTCCGGGTAAGCATCAGGTCAAAAATTTTTATCTCCACCTCTGGATGATGTTTTCGTAAATAAGATGCCAGGTACATCAGACCACTGGGAGGATAAACCTGATAAACAAACTTTTCCGGAGAGCTGGCTCCGCTCTCAACCAGCGCGATTCTCATTTCCCTTGCCCTCCGGAACCGCAAAAACAATGGTGTGTCCGCCGTGAAGATTTAATTTCCGAATCAGCCAGCGAAGGGTGATAAAACCTATCCAGACTATTTTAGCGGTAATTCCCGGGCGTTTAAGCTCCAGAAATTCCGGCACCAGAAGAAAATTTCTCCGCTCAATTATTCTCAAACCGCATTTTTTCAGAAGCTCCGCCAGGGTTCGGGGAGAATATTCATAAAGATGATAAGGAGGAAATTTAGGACCCTTGTTCCAGACCTTTAGAGCCTGAAGCAATCTCGGGTCTAATTTCCCCAGAGTCCAGCTCCAGGGAAGCCGACGGAGAAACCGGTAATAAAAAGAATTGACATAAGTCGGAACCTTAATCACACAAATTCCATCCGGCTTGAGCAGTCTCCTTATCTCCTGCAAAAATTTGGTCGGCTCCGGCTCATGTTCTAAAAGGTCGCTTAAAAAAATTACATCATAACTATCGGAATCCAACCCTACCTCCATCAACCTTCCCTGATGAACCTCCAGCCCGAACTGAAGCCGGGCTTTTTCTACTGCCCACCTGGAGATATCTACACCTTCTACCTGATATCCGGCCCGTCGGGCATAAAATAAAAAACTCCCCGCGGCACAGCCCACTTCCAGGAGCCGGCCCTTAGGTTTAAAATGCTGAATCATTCCAAGCATTTCCCGATATTCCTCAATCCGGCTTGCCTGGGTCTCCAGATAATTCCCTTCAAACATCCCACAGGCAAAATCCGACTGAAAATACCGCTCATTATAAAAGTTCCGAATCGTCTCCAAATCCGGCATCGGTTTTACAAAAACCAGTCCGCACCTCTCACATTGAACCAGGCTATAATCCTGCCCCTGATAATGATATATTTTTTCCAGATATACCCGTTGCTGGGTAGAACCACAAAGCTCACATTTTTTTGGCTCAGTCATCTTCCGGATACTTTATCTCCAGATACTCATCAGTTTTTAACACTTCCTCAAGGTCATAATTTGCTCCCAAAAGGTTTTGAGCTGCCCGGATCCCGGTTTCAATGGAATGGTCAATATTATTGTAAATAAACATCCCGTATCTTCCCATTAAAGATAGATTGGGAAACTGTCGGATGTAATTTTTGATTATCTCCAAAACAGGCTCGTGTCCAATCTCGTGCATTGGATAAGCCTTCTTTGCCCGAACCACACAATAATCAATCATTTTTTTCTCCACCCCCGGAGCCAGTTTAATCCGGGCAAACTGCTCTAGAGTCTGTTCTGCCAGTTCCTGGTCTGAGCTACTCCAGAGCGGGTCGGTCTCAAAACAGAAATATTCAAAAACCAAACTGGTTTTCCCCGGCGGGCTCATTGCCGGGCTCCAGTTGGTGGGTTCATGGAGCCTGCCAAATTCTATCCTCGGGTCCGGAATATAAATCCAGGTATCCCTGGTGATTCGCTCGACATCAAACATTAAAGCCACGACCAAAAGGTCCCGGTATCGGAGTTTTTTAGAAGCCTCCTGCACCTCCGGAGGTGCCGGAGGCTCAAAACTTTGAATCAGCTCGGTTACCGGAATGCTGGAAAGAAAATGAGTTCCTTCCTCCACATACTTCCTTCCCTCCCGAGTTTGAATCAAGACCCCGGTAATTTCCCTGCCATTATGGAGCACCTTTGCCACCCGGGAATTGAGCCGGACTTCATTCCTTTTTTCAATCTCCTGCCGGAGCCGTTCGCTGATTCTACCAATTCCATGAGCCGGATATTTAAAGCGGGGAATCAGGCTCACCGGTCTTTCTTTTTTCCGGGGGAAAACCGCCTCCCGAATTGTTGCCAGAAGACTCATTCCCTTAATCCGCTGAGAAGCCCAGACCGCCGAGCCCCGAGAACAGGGTATCCCCCAGACCTTCTCAGTATAGGTTTTGAAAAATATTTCATACATCTTCCTGCCAAACTGCTGAACCATCCAGTCCTCAAGGGTAACTATCGGGGACCTGTGAATCCGGAGTTTTTCTCTTAAAAAGCTGGCAAGAATCTGGGCACTCATCCAGGGACCCAATCCTAAAAAGGCATTCAAAAAGGTAGGAGGATAATTAAAATACTTTCCCATAAAATAAATCTTGCTGGAACGCTTAACCTCTATCAGCTCATCCACCAAAAGCCGTTGAATAAACTCATCCAGCTCGTTCTTCTTGGTAAAGAAGCGATGTCCTCCCAGGTCAAATAAAAAGCCATTATGATAATGAGTGCGGGAAAGCCCCCCTACCCCATCATCTTTTTCAAAAACAATTGAGGATACCTGCTCATCAGTGAGGATTTTTCCCGCGGCCAGTCCCGCCGGACCCCCGCCCATTATGATTACCTTCATATCTTCTTTTTTTACTTCCTTCATCAAGCCACCCAGTAGCCATTAATGAACATTGCGGAGAAGAAGCTCATAGCACCAGCACTGGCAATCATATAAAGATACTTTAAAACCTCTTGATTCTCCAATAGCCTTCCCAGGGCTAAAAACATCGGAATGCACATCACCTGATAGCGGAGATAAGAATGATTCCCGTTCGTGGTATAAAAAAGCCAGAAAGCCACCATCCAGACCCACAGGCTCCAGTCCACCTTTTTCCAGGAAAAAATAATCACCAAAAGCAAAAGCCCGTGCAGGGGAAACTCTTTGAGATAAGTATCTGCCCCTTTTAAATAGGTGGCGTAAAGCATCTGCCAGGGAAAGCCAAAATGTCCATAAATATTTGCCTCGTGCACCTGAACAAAAACAAAAGCATCCCCAGAAATATGCTTAAAATATAAAAGCACCAAAATACTTCCCAGCGGAATCAAAAAGAGCCAGTTTACCCTCGGCTCCTTTAAAAGCCGGGAAAACCCCAATTGTAAATTCTTTCCAGATAGGGGCGCCCAGAAACTATCCTTTTCCGGAGCAGTTTTTCGGAAATATTCATAAATAATCGGCAGATAAACCAGAACCGCTTCTATCCGGGTCAGGCTGGCAAGTGCCCCAAAAATTCCTGCCCATAGGTATTTCTCTCTTTTCAAAAAATAAAAACCCGCACAGATGAAGAACAAAAACACTGGCTCATTGTAAACTGCGCTCAGGCTATAGGCTCCGGGGTGAATTAAGGCAAAGCCAAGCGCAGGCAAAGAAACCGAAGAAGAAAAATACTGCCG
>CAZKMM010000077.1:0-12720 GCA_964553915.1 uncultured bacterium | reverse complement strand
AGGAAAAGCAAGCGAAAGAAGAAAAATCTTCCAATAAGAAATCAAAAAAATAATTTTAAGCTTATTAATATACAAAATATACAAATAATACCCGGCTCAATTCTAAAAACTTCCTACTCTATAAAGTCTGCTGGTTTAGTAATTTATTTGTCTGAGAAGATATGTGATTTTGATAATCAAATAACTCCTTCCAGAATTTCCATAAAGCCTTTTCGAGGAGTACAGTTAGCTGGCGAGTTAGGGTTTTTTCAAAAAACTATCAATTTCTTCATTAAACTTTTTTAATACTGAATTTAAGTTTTACCACCAATGGTTTTATTTTCTTCCAGTCAAGCTCAAAAGAATAAAGGTTTCTGAAAATATGTCTAAAAGCAAGATATTCTGCCAGCTCCTCTTTTAGTTCTTTGCTGATGACCGGCGGACGAGTGGAAGTTGATTTTGCCATCTGCTCAAGTAGTTTTTGATGCCAGCCTGAGTTGCTCGGCAGTTTATTATCAATCTCCTGCCCAATTCTTTTAAAAATATTTTCTATTCCGGTGTAAAAGGAATGAAGAAGGGAAGAAAAAGCAAGAAGTTCAATTTGATTTGGCTTTTTGTTCTTAATTCGCTTCAGAAGAGAGGAATTAAGTCTGTTTAATTTTTCAAGTTGCTTAAGCTCAAATTCAATTTTTCCTTTAATTTCATCCCACACCAATCATTTCCCCTTTGGTTTTTAAGTAAGTAGCAAAAGGAGAGGGATAATCTAGGTCAACAAGATGGACTTCTTTTTTCAGGGTAAAGATAAGCTCGGCAAGGGCTTTAAAAAATTTTTCTGGAGGAAGCCCGGTCACTGCTAAGTCAATATCTGAACCTTTCCGTTCCTTTCCCTTCGCATAAGAGCCAAAAACAAAGACTTTCTTTGCTCCATAGCTTTTTAAAATCTCCACTGCCAAATTAATTTCTTTTTGACTCTTTCTTTTCATCCTGAATTTTATTTTATCGGGAAAAGATTTTCCGGGCAAGAGTTTCCTCTCCGTTTTTGTAATGAAAGATAAATTTAGCTTGCTTCCCAGAGCTGAGCCAGTTCTCTTACCCGCTCCTTAATATCCTCCGCCAGGACAATTTCAGAAATCATCGCCACCGCACTTGCCCCAGCTTTTTTTACCTCTGCCAGATTCTCCCGCTTAATCCCGCCAATGGCAACCACCGGTTTTTTTACCTTCTGGCATACCTCTCTGAGCTTTTCCACCCCCTGAGCAGGAACCGCTCTGCCTTTGCTCTCGGTGGGAAAGATGGCGCCAAAGGCAATATAATCTGCCCCGGCTTTTTCTGCTTCCAGCGCTTCCTCCAAACTGTGGGTGCTTCTTCCAATAATCAGCTGGGGAGCCTGTTTCTTGGCTTCTTGAACCGGCAGGTCATCTGCGCCCAAGTGAACCCCATCTGCTCCTACCTCCAGGGCAATATCAAGATAGTCATTGACAATAAAAATTGCCTGATGTCTCTGACAGAGCCGTGCCATCACCCGGGCAATTCTGTAAACCTCTCGTTTCAAAAGCTGTTTTGCCCGAAGCTGAATAATCTTCGCCCCGCCTTCCAGAGCCCGCTCGGTAATTTCCAGATAAGAGCGCTGGGGGCAGAGAGAATTATCCACAATCACATAAATTCCCTGGATTTTTTCCAGCTTTTTACAGGACATTTTCTAAAATATACTCCGCACCGCGATATGCGAATGCCCAGATGGTCTCCTGAGGATTCACCCCCAGTGAGCTCGGAAAAACACTGGCATCCGCAATAAAAAGATTTTTTAAATCCCAGGTTTCCAGGTTCAGGTTCACCACGGATTTTTTCTTTTTCGCTCCCATCCGGCAGGTTCCCAGGGGATGAAATGCCATCAGAAGAAAATGGCTGGGAGATACTTTGGTATCTTGAGCTTTTTCCAGCTCTGCCAGGGAATTGATAATCGGAAAACAACTGGTGGTAGTGATGAGTTTCTTGGCTCCGGCGGCAAAAAGAATTCGCCCGGAAATAATCATTGCTTTTTTTAAGGTCTCTGCATCCTTTTGATTCAAATTGTAAGAAAGCATTGGCTCGCCATCTATGCCCACGCTCACCCTTCCCGAAGAAGTATCACTCACCATTACCCCAACAGTCGCGGTTTTCCGGTATTCTTTGAGCATCTCCCAGAGCTCAGCCCCAAAGCCAGGAAAACCGGGAAATTCACTGGCAGGTCCGGTAAAGGTTGCTTCCAGCATAATCCCGAAGTCCTTTGCATAATCATCAATGTAAAGGCACTGCCCCACTCCATAATGTCCATCAATGTATTGGTCAAAAAATCCGCTCACCCTCCCGCAGAGATGGAGCTTTAAATTCTTTCCCACCTCTCCGGAGCTGTTGGCGATT
This sequence comes from uncultured bacterium, assembly GCA_964553915.1. Classification (GTDB taxonomy): domain Bacteria; phylum RBG-13-61-14; class RBG-13-61-14; order RBG-13-61-14; family DRUE01; genus CAZKMM01. The sequence goes on along the minus strand of CAZKMM010000077.1, from coordinate 10,341 downwards.
TTGTTTTTTAAAAGAAGCACCGGGGTGTTTAGGGCGCCGGCGCAGAGCACCACCACATCGCAGGCAATATCAATATGATGCCGGAAGGCACCAGTTTCCCGCTCCCGAATCGAACCTTGCACCCCTAAAACCTTTTTTCCATCGTGAAGGATTATCTCTGCTTTGGCATCGCAGTAAAATTTTGCTCCGCTCTCCACTGCTTGAGGGATAATCTTGATGTGCATTGCCTGTTTGGCATCTTCCGGACAGCCATAAGAGCAGTTCCCACAGCCCTTGCAATCATCGCTGACATTTCTTCGGATTGGCTTGGGATGAAGCCCGAGCCGGCGGGCACCCTCGGCAATGATTTCTCCGTTCCTGCCCATTACCTCGGGCTTGACCTCCTGAACATTCATCAATTTTTCTACCTGCTCATAATAAGGCTCAAGCTCTGCCTTGCCCCAGCCTTCAATCCCCATCTCCTCCCATTTCTGATAAATCCAGTCCGGCACCCGAAAACAGGTGCCCATATTTACCACCGTGGTTCCGCCCAGACATTTTCCAGTAGGAACAACGATGCTCGGAATTCCGAGAGTGGAATCCAGCCCCAGATTCCGATACATCTTCTTAATGCAATCACGAATATTGTCCGGATAGTCCCTGCGAAAATATGCTCCACCTTCTTCCAGCACAATCACCTTCACCCCGCGGGCACTTAGCTGATGAGCAATCAGAGCCCCACTTGCCCCGGAACCAATAATGCAAACCTGTGCTTCTTCCCGAACCGCGGATTTTATCTCCTTCCCTTCAATAATTGCTCCTGCCATTTTTCTCCTCAGGTTTTTTTTCTATTATTGATTGACCAGAAGCGGTTGTCAATTTTTCTTTAGCTTTTAATCTCTGTTATAATTTTCTCAAAAAAGATAAAAGAATATGAGGCAGGAAGTTTCAGAAGCGGGTTGGTATTATCCTCTGCTCCGGGAAGGGGAGTCGGTTCTCTGGGAGGGTAAACCGGTAAAATATTCTTATCCGGGAAGATTTTTTCGGGGTATTTTTTTCTTATTCTGGGCAGGATTTGCTTTTTATTGGGAGACTTCTGTAATTATTAGCGGAGCTCCCCTGGTTATGATTTTATTTGGTCTGCTTTTTGTCGGAGTTGGTATTTATTTTTTATTTTATCATTTTGTGCTTGAGCCAAAGCTACTCAGAAGCCAGCGGTATTTAATTACCAATCAGAGGGTGATTATCCGAAAGAAAGGATTCCGCCAGCAAGATATTACCAACCTTGAACTGGATTTAATATCTAAAACCGAGATTCATAAAAACAGAGCAGGCGGTGGGGATATTTATTTCCATAGTGGTGGGCTTCAAACTTCCTTCTCCTCAAATCCCAAGCTATTTAGTGCTTTTTCCATAATTTCCTCTTCCAGTGGATTTTTTGGCTTGGAGAATGTGGAGGAGGTAGCTCAGATTCTGGAGCGGGCAATTGCAGAGGTAAAAAAGAAAAGGTCTTGATTTTCTTATCTTTCTTTTTTGCCAGAAGAGTTCTGCCGGGCTTCATCCCAGATAATTGTAAAAACCGCTAAAATGTGCTATTTATTTTAAACAATTACGCACGCGGTCTCGGGCTCCGGGTTGCCCGTTGAGGGTGGAGCAGGACCGCGGAGGAGAAAAAACCCGGAAAGGAGGAAAGAAAAATGCCAGCAGTGACAATGAAGGAGCTTTTAGAAGCCGGGGTTCATTTCGGGCATCAGACCCGAAGATGGAACCCGAAGATGAAGCCCTATATTTACGGGGCAAGGAACGGAATTTATATCATTGACCTTCAACAGACCGTGAAGATGTTTGATGAGGTTTATCAATTTATTGTCCGCACGGTTTCTCAGGGAGAGGAGGTGCTTTTTGTTGGCACCAAAAGGCAGGCACAGGCAACCATTGAAGAGCAGGCACAGCGCTGTGGGATGCCCTATGTTAATCATCGCTGGCTGGGCGGAACCTTAACTAATTTCAAGGTAATCCGCACCAGCGTGGAGCGACTGAAAAAGATTGAGGAGATGGCCGCAGAGGGAAAACTGGATTTACTTCCCAAAAAAGAGGTGCTACGGGTGCAGAGGGAATATGCCAAGCTGGAGCGGAATGTGGGCGGAATAAAAAATATGGAACGACTTCCCGGTGCCCTATTTGTGGTTGACCCCAACCATGAGGAGATTGCGGTTCGGGAAGCAAGAAAAATGGGAATTCCAGTAGTGGCAATTGTAGATACCAATTGCGACCCGGATATGATTGATTATATTATTCCCGGCAATGATGATGCCATTAAAGCCATTCGGCTTTTCACCACCAAAATCGCAGATGCCTGTATTGAAGGAAGGGAGATGCATCAGAAACTGCTTCGGGTGGAGCCAGAGGTCGCGGCCGGAGCTACAGTGGCTGATGTTTCCGTGGAAGGAAAGCGTCCCAGGGTGGAGCGGTTAAAAGACCTGGTCGCAGAAGAGCTGGGAGAAGAGGTGGAAGAAAAGGCTGAGGAGGAAGCTGAGGAAGAGGAATACGAGGAATATGAAGAAGAATATGAAGATAAGGAATAAAAGAGTTTGGAGGTATTAAAAGTGGCGGAGATTAAGGCGAGTTTAGTGAAGGAGTTGAGAGAAAAAACCGGCGCCGGATTTATGGACTGTAAAAAAGCTCTTTTAGAATGCGGAGGAGATTTTGAAAAAGCCATAGACTGGCTCCGAGCCAAAGGAATTTTAAAGGCAGAAAAGAGAGCCGGCAGAGCCACCAAAGAGGGGAGAATCGGAGTATATCTTCATCGTCCGGGTGAGCAAATTGGCGTTTTGGTAGAGGTGGATTGCGAGACCGATTTTGTTGCCCGCACCGAGGAATTTGCCCAGTTTCTTCGGGACCTGGCAATGCATATTGCCGCAATGGCTCCGAAATATGTTTCCCGAGAGGATGTTCCCCAGGAGGTCATTGAGCGGGAAAAAGAAATTTATCGTCAGCAGGCGCTGGAAAGCGGAAAGCCAGAAAAGGTAATTGAGCGAATTGTGGAGGGCAAGCTGGAGAAATTTTTTAATGAAGTCTGTCTTTTAGAGCAGAAATTCATCAGAGACCAGGATAAAACCATTGAAGACCTGCGTAAGGAACTTTCTGCCAAAACTGGCGAAAATATTGTCATTCGTCGGTTTACCCGGTTTCAGGTAGGAGAAGAAATAAGCTGAGATGAGCGGAAGAAAAAAGTCTTCATCACTGAAATATTCTCGGGTGCTTTTGAAATTAAGCGGAGAAGCGTTTGCGGGAAAGGAGCGGTTTGGCATAGACCCGGCAAGGCTGAACTGGATTGCAAACCAGGTGGTTGAAGCGACCAAGACCGGGGCAGAGCTGGCTTTAGTGGTGGGAGGAGGAAATTTTTTTCGGGGAGGAAGAGAGGGCTGGGGGATTAAGGACCGGGTGAGTGTGGACTATCTGGGAATGCTGGCAACGGTGATGAATGCCATTGCTCTTCAGGAGGCTTTGGGGCAGAGGGGAGTGGAATCCCGGGTGCTCAGTGCCATAGAAGTTCCTCAAATTTGCGAGCCTTATATTCGTCCCCGGGCACTGGCGCATCTGGATAAAGGCAGGGTGGTAATTTTATCTGCTGGCACGGGCAATCCCTTCTTTACTACTGACACGGCAGCTGCGCTTCGGGCTTTAGAGCTGGAAGCCAGCGCCCTCTTTAAGGCAACCCGGGTTAAAGGGGTATATGATTCTGACCCGGAGAAAAATCCCAATGCCCAATTTTACCCCCGGCTCAGTTATAATCAGGCATTGAGCCAGGAGCTAAAAATAATGGATGCCACTGCTTTGAGTCTCTGCCGGGACCATCAGCTTCCCATTTTAGTATTTAATCTTTTTGAAAAGGGAAATTTAAAAAGGGCGCTTCTGGGCAAAAAAGTGGGCACCATTGTCTGTTAATTCGCCTCTAAAAACTCAGGAGGTGGAAAATGATTGAAGATGTGATGAAGGAGCTGGAAAAGAGAATGGGAAAGACCATTCAGGATTTAAAGCAAAAGCTGGCAAAGGTAAGAACCGGCAGAGCCAGTGCCGGACTTCTGGATGAAATAAAAGTTGATTATTATGGCACTCTTACCCCTTTAAAACAGCTGGCAAATATCACCATCCCGGAGCCGCGCCTGATTGTAATCAAGCCCTATGACCCGAACATTCTTAAAGAGATAGAAAAAGCGATTTTAAATTCTGACCTGGGTCTTAATCCTCACAATGATGGCAAGGTGGTTCGGGTGCCAATACCGGAGCTGACCGAGGAGAGGAGAAAGGAACTGGTCAAGGTGGTGAAAAAGATTGCAGAGGAGCATCGGGTGGCAATTCGTCAGGAGCGAAAGGATGCAATAGAGGAGCTCCGGCGGATGGAAAAGGAAAAGGAAATCACCGAGGATGACCTGCACCGGACACAAAATCAGGTGCAGGAAAAAGTAGATAAAGCTGTAGAGGAGATAGACCAGCTCTGTGAGAAAAAAGAACAGGAAATTATGGAGGTCTGAACTGGATTTAAAGAACCTGCCCCGACATATTGCCATTATTATGGATGGTAATGGACGCTGGGCAAAGCGTCGGGGTTTAAACCGGATTTATGGACATCGGGCGGGGGTAAAAGCCACCAAGCGGGTGGTTCGGGCGGTTCGCCAGCTGGAAATTCCCTATCTTACCCTTTTTGCCCTGAGCACCGAGAATCTTCAGCGTCCGAAAAAAGAGCTTAATGCGCTTTTTGACCTTCTCCGCCAGTATATCAATACAGAACTGGATGAACTGGTGGAACACGGGATTCGGCTTAAAACCATTGGCAGGCTGGAGCTTCTTCCCCCGGGTATTCAGGAGCTGGTCAGGTTTGCCCTGAAGAGAACCAGAAAAGGAAAGGATATGACTTTGACCATTGCTCTGGCCTATGGGGCAAGAGATGAAATTATCCGGGCTAGCGAAAAATACGCTCAAAACCCCAGAGTCAAATTAACTGAAAAAACCTTTGCTCAACTTCTTGATACCGAAGGAATTCCTGAGCCAGACCTGTTAATTCGCACCGGCGGAGAGATGCGGGTGAGTAATTTTCTGCTCTGGCAGATTGCTTATACTGAGCTTTATTTTACCAGAACCCTCTGGCCGGATTTTGGTCGTTCCCACCTGGTTCGTGCTTTAAGAGAGTATCAGAGACGGGAGCGAAGGTTTGGATTAACCAGCGAACAGATTCAACGGAAAGCCAGCAAAAACAGATAAATTTCAATGACCAAAAAATCTCTGGTAATTCTCGGCTCCACTGGTTCCATTGGCAAGCAGGCGCTGGAGATTGTCAGCAAATTTCCCCAGAGGTTTCAGGTCTTAGCCCTGGGAGCTGGGGAGAATTTAGAACTGCTTAAGGCTCAGGTGGAAAGGTTTGCTCCCAAGATTATTTCTGTAAAAGACCCGGAAAAAGCTGAGCAGATTAAAAAACAAATCCCGCCTCAGGTTAAGGTATTAAGCGGAGAAGAAGGTCTGCTGGAACTGGCAGGACTTAAAGAGGCAGATTTGGTGCTTCTGGCGCTGGTAGGAGCAGTGGGGCTAAAGCCCCTGCTTCGGGCAATAGAAAACAAAAAGACCATAGCCCTGGCAAATAAAGAACCAATGGTAATGGCAGGGCAGATAATCAGGAAAAGAGCAGAAGAAAATTCCGCTAAACTGATTCCGGTAGATTCTGAACATTGTGCCATTTTCCAGCTTTTAGAAAAAAGAGCGCCCAAGGAGATAAGAAAGGTAATTCTTTCTGCTTCGGGCGGACCTTTCCGCAGGCGTGCTCCCGGAGAGCTGGAAGAGGTATCTCCTGAACAAGCCCTGGCGCATCCCACCTGGAAGATGGGAAAGAAAATCTCCGTTGATTCTGCTACCCTGATGAATAAGGCGCTGGAGTTAATAGAAGCCCGCTGGTTTTTTAATCTAAATCCTTCCCAGCTGGAGGTAGTGATTCATCCTCAGAGTATTGTTCATTCTCTGGTAGAATTAAAAGATGGCTCGGTTTTGGCTCATCTTTCTCTGCCAGATATGAGGATTCCGATTGCTTATGCTTTGTTTTATCCCCAGCGAGAGGAGCTGGATTTTCCTAGATTAAATCTGGCAGAGGTGGGAAAGCTGGAATTTGAGCCAGCAGATTTTGAACATTATCCTGCTTTAAAGCTCGGTTTTTATGCTTTAAAGACCGGTGGGACAATGTCCGCAGTGATGAACGCCAGCAATGAAGTGGGAGTTGAGGCTTTTCTTTCTGGAAAGATTCGCTTTAATAGAATAGTGGAGCTGGTTGAGAGGGTGATGGTTGAGCATCAGGCAAAAGAAGCAAAAGTCCTACAGGACATTTTTCAGGCTGACGCCTGGGCACGAGCACGCACCAAGGAGCTGATTAATGGCTAGTTTTCAAACCCTTTTCTGGGTGATAGTTCCATTTTTGATAATGCTCGGGGTGCTGATTTTTTTTCACGAGCTGGGGCATTTTATCTTTGCCAAAATTTTTCGGTGCAAGGTGCTTCATTTTGCTCTTGGATTTGGTCCCTGGCTGGTTTCAAAAAAGATTGGCGAGACCGAATACGGAATTAAATGGATTCCTTTTGGCGGGTCGGTGCGGGTTTTTGGGGACCCGACCGAGATGGAAGAGCTGGGAGAAGAAATCAGCCCCGAGGAAAGAAAAAGAGCTTTATTTGCCCAACCTGCCTGGAAAAAACTGCTCATTTTTTCTGCTGGCTCCCTTATGAATATCCTGCTTGCTTTTGCGGTCTCGCCCGTAGTTTACTGGAAGGGAATTGAGCGTCCCTATATAGAGGTGGCTCCGCCCCGGGTGGGTGCAATTCTTCCTGACTCCCCAGCAGAACAGGCAGGAATTAAACCCGGGGATTTAATTTTGCAGGTAAATTCCCGCCCGGTAAAGACCTTTCAGCAACTAATCACCAATGAGATGCTCAATCCGGGAAAAGAAATGGTTTATAAAATTCAGCGGGGCAATGAAATTCTGGTAAAGAAAATCAAGCTTGCCCGAAGCAAGGAGGAAGGGGCGGGTTATTCTGGAATCATTCTTCCTGGCTCCGAGCCAATTATTGGCAGGGTTCAGCCTGGCTCTCCGGCAGAAAAAGCCGGCTTAAAGCCCGATGATAAGATTCTTGCGGTGAACGGGCAGGCGGTTAAATACTGGCACGAGCTGAGCGAATTAATCCAGAAAAGCCAGGGAAATCCCATTAAACTCCTGGTAGAAAGAGCTGGAAGAAAACTGGAGCTGGTGGTTGAGCCGAAATATAACTCTGAACATAATAGATACCTGATCGGGATTGTTCAAAAAGAAGTTCAGGTATTTGTCCGATATGGCTTCTGGGAAGGACTTAAACAGGGAATAAAAGAAACCATTTACTGGGCGGGCTTGACCCTGCGGGTGGCAGAGAAGCTTTTCAGTGCCCAGCTGAGCATAAAAGCGGTGAGCGGACCGGTGGGAATTGCCGGGATTACCAGCCAGGCGGCACAGATGGGCTTATCCCATTTTCTTCGACTTCTGGTAATCATCAGCATCAATCTCGGGATATTAAATTTATTGCCCATTCCTCCGCTGGATGGAGCACACATTCTGGTAACCACCATTGAGGCAATTATCCGCCGGCAGTTAAGCCAGAGATTTAAAGAAGCCATTTTCCAGACCGGGTTTATTCTGCTGATTGGATTTATGCTTCTGGTCACCTTTAATGATTTTCTCCGCTTCCGGGAGCCGATTATCAACTGGTTTAAAGAACTCTTCAAGCAGTTCGGGTATTGAAGAATGCGGGTTTTAGCTCTGGATACCTCCACCCTGGCAGGAAGCATTGCTTTGCTGGAAGATAACCAGCTCCGGGCAGGAATAACCCTGAACCTGAAAAGAAAGCATACCGAAAGATTACTTCCCAGCCTGGACTGGTTATTTTCTGAGCTTGGTCTTTCCCCAGAAGAAATTGACCTGCTCGGAGTGGGGATTGGTCCTGGCTCTTTTACTGGTCTTCGGGTCGGGCTGGCAACTGCTAAAGGATTGGCACTCAGCCTGAATCTTCCGATTCTGGGGATTTCCAGCCTGTTTGCTCTTGCCTGGCAGGTCAGGTTCTGGTCCGGGAAAATTCTCGCCCTTCTGGATGCCAGAAAAGGGCAGGTCTTTGCTCAGATGTTTCAGGGAGAAGGGAAATTAGAGTCGGTTTTTGAGCCGATTTCAATTTATCCTGCCCAACTGGCAGAGAGAATTAAAGAGCAGATTCTGGCGGTTGGGGAGGGTTTTCGGGCTTATTCGGAGATTTTTTCTCAGAAGAAAAATTTGATTTATGCTGGAGAGGAATTTGATTATCCCCGGGCAGAAATTATTGCCCACCTGGCTTATGAGCGGTTTCAAAAAGGAGAAAGGGATTCCCTGGATGAGCTGGTTCCCCTTTATCTCCGCCCGAGTGATGCGGAATTAAAAATGAGCAAGGGAGGATAAGATGCTGATTATTGCGGAGCGAATCAATATGGCTCGCAAGCCGATAGCAGAGGCGCTTTTATCCCGGAATCAGGATTTTTTTCTCAATGAGGTAAAACAGATGATTGAAGCTGGGGCGAATTTTATTGACCTTAATACCTCCAAACTCCCGGAGCGGGAGCTGGAAGATATGCTCTGGCTGGTGGATTTGCTCAAAGAAAATTTTGAGGTTCCTCTGGCAATTGATTCTTCTACCCCTGAGATAATAGAAAAAGCTCTGGAGCGAATTGGCAAACCCGGACAGATGATTAATTCCACCACCCTAGAGCCAGAAAAATATCAAAGGCTTTTTTCTCTGGCAAAAGAAAAGGATGCTTATTTAATTGTGCTTTTAATGGATGAAAAAGGGGTGCCGGAAAATGCGGAGCAGAGAATCAAAAATGCCGAGAAACTCGCACAAATTATTGAGCAGGAAAAATTCCCCGGAGAAAAAATCCTGATTGACCCGCTGGTCTTCACCTTAAGCACTGACCATAAAAACGGGCTTTATCTATTAGAGGCGGTAAAGGAAGTTAAAGCTCGCTTTCCAGGTTTAAAGGTTATCTGCGGGCTGAGCAATATCTCTTATGGACTTCCCCACCGCTCCCTGCTCAACCGCACCTTTCTAGCAATGCTGATTTCCTGCGGGCTGGATGGCGCGCTCATAGACCCGCTGGATGTCCAATTGATGGCTACTTTAAAAGCCAGCCTGGCTCTGGCAGGAAAAGATGAGTATTGCCTTAATTATCTTGGCGCCTATCGGGAAGGAAAACTGGTTAAGTAATCCTTCAATGCCAAAATTTTCCAGGAATTTGCTCTGGTATTTTGCCGGTTTAAATTTTTTGTTCATTGCTCTCTGGTGGAGCGGGATGATTTACCTTCCTTATTATTTCAAACAGATTGGCTTGAGCGATGCCCGAATTGGGCTTTTAATGAGCCTGGTCAGTCTGGTTTTTCTGGTGATGGTGGTTCCGTTTGGAGTGCTTGCTGACCGGCTTAATCCCCGCAATCTTTTCCTGCTCGGTGCCCTGAGCTTTATGGCTTTTGCCTTTTTCTTTTTGAAAAATTCTTCCCTTAAATGGTTTGAGCTTTATATGTTGCTCTTTGGCTTGGCAAGTGCTTTGAGCTCTATTTCTCTTTCCGCCTTATTTTTAAAGGAGATGAGCGAGCAGGCTCGGGGCGGGCAGAGCGCTCTTTATAACATCGGCGGGGTTTTAGGAGCAGGATTGGGCGCAGAGCTGGGCGGAAAACTGGTGGGGTTTGAGCAGGGGAAAGGGCTGTTTTTATTGATGCTTGCTTTGGCGATTTTGCTTTTTCTTTCTGGCTGGGCACTTCCCAAAAAGCCAGGGATTCCGTTCAAAATCTGGGAATATAAAAAGGAGCTGGCGCATCCGGTCAGCTGGATTTTGATTTTTGTGGTGGTGATTGTTGCTTCTCACGCTGGATTTGAGCACGCAGGATACACTCTTCTCCAGACCGAAGTAATTGGCTTAACCGCCCGGCAGGTGGGAAGACTGGCATTTTATTTATCTTTCTGGATGGCTTTTATTACCTGGTTGAGTGGAAAGATTCAGGACAAAACTGCCAAGCCCCTGCTCTGGGCAGGTGTGGCATTGATTTTATCCGGGATTTTTCAGGGTGCCTCAGGCTATGCCCGGGGGTTCTGGGATTTCTTTCTGATTCGCACCGCTCATACCGCGGGAGATTGTTTTTCTATGGTTTTAATGCTTGTGATTGCCTCTTTGGTTTTTGCCAGGAGCCGGGCAGGAGGGAGCTGGGCAGTGGTGGTGATGTTTCGGAACTTAAGTTATTTTCTTTTTGCCAATCTGGGCGGGGTAATTAACCAGAAATGGGGG